>JAHEFN010000267.1 GCA_024640185.1 Gemmatimonadota bacterium
CTCTTCGTCACCCCCGAGGCCTCGCTGCGGGAATGGGTCGGTGCGGCGGACTCGGCGGGACTGCAGGTCGTCGTCCACGCGATCGGTGACCGGGCCAACGCCTTGATGTTCGACGTCTTCGATTCCGTGGCCACAGCCCACGGCAGCCGCGATCGCCGATTCCGGGTCGAGCACGCCCAACACCTGCGTGCGGAGGAGATCTCCCGGTTCGCGTCGTCCGACGTGCTCGCCTCGATGCAACCGTATCACGCCGCTGACGACGGTCGCTGGGCGTGGAAGCGGATTCGGCCCCCGCAGTTGGCCGGAACCTACGCCTTCGGGTCGATCCTCAAGGCCGGTGGGACGCTCGTATTCGGGTCCGATTGGACGGTCGCACCGATCGACCCGTTGGTGGGGATCTGGGCCGCCGTGACCCGCCAGACCCTCGACGGGGCCAATCCGGAGGGCTGGTATCCCGGCGAGCGGCTCACCGTCGAGCAGGCGCTCACGGCCTACACGTCGGCCAATGCGTTGGCGGTGTTCGCCGAGCATCGGCGCGGGATGCTGCGACCCGGGATGCTCGCCGATGTGGTGGTGCTCGACCGTGACCTGCGGCAGATTCCTGCCGACAGTATTCGTGCGGCGCGCGTCATCGCCACGGTCGTTGGCGGCGTGGTGGTGCACCAGTAGCAAACGGCTGCGCCACGACGCTCGCGACGCCGCACGGGGCTCGTGGCGCGCTCCCTTTCCGATCCTGCCAGAGAGGGCCATTTTCCAGTCATGGCAACTCGCACCTCCACCAAGGCCAAGGCGGCCACCAGGCTCGACAAGACGGAACTGCTCGAGCTCTTCCGGACGATGTTCCTCTCCCGGCGACTCGACGACAAGGAGATCCAGCTCAAGCGGCAGAACAAGATCTTCTTCCAGATCTCCGGCGCCGGCCACGAGGCGGTGCAGGTCGCCGCGGCGAAGGTCTTCCGGCCGGCCCACGACTGGTTCTACTTCTACTACCGTGACCGGGCCCTCTCCCTCGGCCTTGGGATGACCGCCACCGAGCAGCTGCTCTCCGCGGTCGGCGCCGCCGATGATCCCAATTCCGGTGGCCGGCAGATGCCCTCGCACTGGGGGCACAAGGATCTCAACATCGTCTCGACCTCTTCACCGACCGGCACCCAGTTCCTGCAGGCCGTTGGTGCGGCCGAGACCTGGCTCCGGGCGTCCAATGATCCCCGGCTCGCGCACCACTCGGTGGGCGACGAGGTCGTGCTCTGCACCACCGGCGACGGGACCACCAGCGAGGGTGAATTCTGGGAAGCCCTCAACTCCGCCTGCAACCTCAAGCTGCCGGTGGTCTTCCTGGTCGAGGACAACGGCTACGCGATTTCCGTCCCGGTCGAGGTCAACACCGCCGGTGGGTCGATCAGCAAGTTGGTGACGGGGTTCCCCGACCTGTTCATCCAGGAGGTCGATGGTTGCGACGTGCTGGCCTCGCTCGACGTGATGCAGAAGGCCCACGACCACGCCCGGCAGCGCAAGGGTCCGGCCCTGGTCCATGCCCACGTCATTCGTCCGTATTCGCACTCCCTCTCGGACGACGAGGTGCACTACCGTCCCGACACCGAGCGGTCGGCCGATGCGGAGCGCGACCCGATCGTCACCTACGCGGCGCACCTCCTGGAGCAGGGCATCGCCACCGAGGCGGAACTGGACCGGATCCGTGCCGAGGTCGAGGAAGAGGTGCAGGTGGCCACCGATGTGGCGCTCGCCTCACCGCAGCCAGGCGTCGAGACGGTGCATGACTTCGTCTATTCGCCGACCGTCGACCCGACCGGTGCGGCGTTCGACACCGAGGACGACCCGCCGTCGAGTGGCAACCCCACGACGATGGTCGATCTCCTCAACAGCTGCCTGCGTGACGAGATGGAGCGTGACCCGAGGATCGTGATCTTCGGCGAGGATGTCGCCGACTGCTCGCGCGAGGACCATCTCGAGGTCGTCAAGGGGAAGGGCGGGGTGTTCAAGGTGACCTGGGGACTGCAGAAGCAGTTCGGCAGCAACCGGGTCTACAACTCCCCTCTCGCCGAGGCGAACATCGTCGGCCGGGCCATCGGGATGGCCACCAGGGGCCTCAAGCCGGTGGTCGAGATCCAGTTCTTCGATTACATCTGGCCCGCCTACATGCAGCTCCGCGATGAGCTGGCGACGATGCGCTGGCGCTCGAACAACGCCTTCACCGCGCCGGTCGTCGTGCGGACCACGTACGGCGGATACCTCAAGGGCGGTTCGGTCTATCACTCCCAGACCGGCGCCGCGATCTTCACGGGCGTCCCGGGGTTGCGGGTGGTCTGTCCCAGTTCGGCGCTCGATGCCAACGGCCTGCTGCGGACCGCGATTCGCTGCGAGGATCCGGTGCTCTTTCTCGAGCACAAGCACCTCTATCGCCAGACCTACAACAAGGGCGCCTACCCCGGCCCCGACTTCATGATTCCCTTCGGCAAGGCCAAGGTGGTGCATGAAGGCACCGACGCGACGGTGATCACCTACGGCGCGGTGGTCCAGCGTGCGATCCTCGCTGCGAAGGCGCTCGAGGAGGCCACGGGGAAGCGGGTCGAGGTGATCGACCTGCGGACCCTCAATCCGGTGGACTGGGAGTGCATCGGCGACTCGGTCCGCAAGACGAACCGCGTCATCGTCGCCTACGAGGATTCCCTCTCGTGGGGCTACGGCTCCGAGATCGCCGCCCGCATTGCCGACGATCACTTCGCCTGGCTCGATGCCCCGGTGCGACGGGTGGCCTCCACCGACACCTTCGTGGCCTATGCGCCGCAACTGGAGGACGTGATCCTCCCGCAGGTCGAGGACCTGCAGGCGGCGATGGTGGAGTTGTTGGGGTACTGACCGGACGGGGGAGCGCGGCTAGGACAGACTCTCGCGCAGCTCCCCGGCGGCATCGATGGCCATGTTGACATCGCGGGACACCGCGCGCGCCTGCTGGGTCGCGTTGAGGAACTCGTTCCCCATCGCCCCGATCCCCTTCTCGCGCAACCGCAACATCTCAAAGCGCAGGGTCTGCATCGAGAGCGCGCAGCTCTTGAAGCGCTGCATGATCTGGTCGTGGCGGGAGACGAGGTCGATGACCGAGTTGCGCTGGCGTTCCAGCAACTCGATCTCGCGCCGATTGGCCTCGGTCTCCCGTTCCTGCAGCACGGCGATCTGCTCGTCGATGCGCTGCAGCTGCAGCGGCGAGACAGAGTCGTCGGTGTCGTGGAGGGTCGAGGCGAGTTGGGTCGCCTTGTTGTAGAGGGCGTCAACGGTCTCCGGGACGTCGGCCACCACGTGGCGGTCGGCCTCGCTGAGCCGGCCCCAGAGGGAGAGGATCGCACTGCGGTCCTTGTGGATGTCGCGCATCCGACCGTGAAAACGCCCGAACTCCGCCCGCCCCGGCTCGGGGACGCTGAGCCCGGCGTGCAGCTGCTTGGCACCGGGGCCCTGGATCGCATCCGGCGCCGGCGGCCGGTTGAGCACGTCACGCCAGGAATACCCCGACTGCCAGAGTTCGGCGTACCGCCGGAACAATCCGATCGAGGTGAATCCGGCCGGGAAGAGGAACCACGGGGTGTCGAGTCCGGTGACGAGGTTGATCATGAACAAGCCGCCGGTCAACGCGGCGGTCTTGGCGAACTCCGCCCGGACCTGACGAACGACCTTCGGCTCACCGGTCTCGGGCAGCGCCGGCTGGTTGCGCTTCCGGTTGCGGCTGGACCGGGAGGCGGCCCGGGCTTCCTCTCGGGTGCGGCGGGCCAGCCCCATCCCGCGC
>JAHEFN010000268.1 GCA_024640185.1 Gemmatimonadota bacterium
GCCGAGGTGGCACCGAGGTGGAGGTGGGCCTTGGCGCCAGGAGCCTGCTCGGCAAAGGCGTGCACGTGCGCCATCACGTCGTGCCGGAATCGACGCTCGAATGCAGCTGCCACCTCGAGGTCGGCATCGTCGAGGTGCGCCCGCATGTCGTGGAGCGCCGAGTCGGGGATCTCGAGACCGAGCGACTGTTGGGCCTCGGCGAGGGCCAACCAGACCCGGCGCCACTGGCCGATGCGGTGCTCCTCGCTCCAGAGACGGAGCATCTCGGCCGAGGCGTATCGGCCGGAGAGCGGGGATTGCCAGCGCGGTGCATTCATCGGAACACCAGGGGAAGGGAATAGAGGCGATTGTCGCGTTCGATCTGCAGCTGGAAGGTGGTGCCGGGGCGCATCGCGTTGAAGGCATCGGCCACGTCCTGGGCCGACGCGAGCGCGGTGCGGTCAATGCCCACGATCACGTCGCCCTGAAAGAGGCCGACCTCGCGGGAGACCGGGGCTGGCACCTTGAAGACGAGGGCACCGGTCGCCGTGCTCAGCTGGCGTTCACCGCGGATCGCCGGCGTCACGGTCACCAGGTCGAGTCCCTCGAGAATCCGCACCTTTTCGGCGACGACCGTGGGGAGGTCGCCGGAGATCAGGGTGCGCTCGGTCTCCACGCCGTCCCGCCGGGAGACCACGGTCACCTGGTCGCCGACATGCAGGTCAAGCAGGACCGCTTCCCAATCGAGGTAGTTGCGGAGTGGGCGATTGGCCGCAGCCGTCAGGACATCCCCGTTGCGGAATCCGGCCCGTCCCGCCGGGCTGCCCTCGGCGACATTCATGACCACCACGCCACCCGCGCGCTTCCACTCTTCCATCCGGTTGGGGCCGGCGACGTTGAGGCCGAGCCAGGGCCGCCGCACCGTTCCGTCGCGGATGATCTCCTCGGCGACCCGGATGGCGCGTTCGATGGGGATCGCGAACCCAAGTCCCACCGAGCCGCCACTCGATGAGAAGATCGAGGAGTTGACGCCGATGACCTCGCCGAGCCCGTTGATGAGCGGGCCACCAGAGTTGCCGGGGTTGATGGCGGCATCGGTTTGGATCATGTCGTAGTAGCGACCGACCTGGTTGCCGGTGGGCACGATGTTGCGGCCGGTGGCGCTGATGACTCCTGCGGTGACGGTCGGTTCGGAATTGCCGAGCAGGAAGGAGTAGGGGTTCCCCAGGGCGATGGCCCATTCCCCGATCGCCAGATCGTGGGACGTGCCGATGGGAGCCACCTGGAGGTCGGTCCGCTCGACCTTGACCACGGCGATGTCCGTGAGCGGATCGGCCCCGAGCAATCGACCCACGGCATCACTGCCGTCGGCGAGGGTCACGGTGATTTCTTCCGCACCCGCGACCACGTGCTGGTTGGTCACGATGATGCCGTCCGCACGGAGCACGAACCCGGTACCGAACGATTGCTGGCTCTGTTCGCTGGGTACCCCGAACCAGGCATCGATGGCGGAGACGTTGACGCGCTGCCGTGTGATGACGCGAATCGAGGCAACGGCCGGCGCGACCCTGGCGGCGGCATCGACAAGGGCGGTGCGGCGGGAGCCGTCGATCTGCTGGTTCACGACACGGCGGGAGACGGCCGACGGAATCGCTTGGCTGTCCTGGGCGCTGATGTTGTCGCCGGCGCCACACGCGGCCACGCCCAGGGCGAGGCCGAGCACGCGCCAGAGGCGATGGGTCACCATGCGGCCACCTCCGGGAGGTAGATGTCTTCGGGGTAGCCGGCCGAGAGGAAGGCGAGACCTTGGGGCGGTGCGGGTGCGGGGGTGCCCTGGTTGTCGGTGGTGCCCAGCAGTCGAATCATCTCGTCCTCTCCTCGGCGACCGAGTCCGATCTCCACCATGGTGCCGACCAGAAAGCGCACCATGTGATGCAGGAAGCGATCGGCCGCGATCGTGAACTGGAGTGGTCCACTGCCGGGGTCCTGCCACACCGCCTCGGTGACACGGCAGCGATAGTGGGGCTTCGGTTCTCCGACAGCGGCGAACGCGCGAAAGTCGTGTTCGCCCGGAAGGACGCTGGCCGCGCGTTCGAGCGCACCGAAATCGAGTGGACGGCCCAGCGACCACTCGGTCCGATTGCGAAACGGGGAGCGGCTTCCCGGATCGGTGCCGATGCGATAGCGATACCGGCGGCCAAGGGCGGCACGCCTGGCGTCCGTGCCGTGACGGACCGCGTGCACGGCCCGGACGGCGACGCTCGGAGGCAGCAGCGCGTTGCTGGCGCGGAGCAGATCGGCCGGGGTCCAGCGTGCCGGCATCGTGGCGCTCACCGGCATCGCCTCCGCGTGGACCCCGGCATCGGTGCGCCCCGCGGCAATGGCCTTGACCGGGTGGCCGGCCAGCCGGCCCAGCACGCCCTCAAGGGTGCCCTGAACCGAGCGCCCTTCGGGCTGGCGCTGCCAGCCACAATAGTCGGCCCCGTCAAACTGCAGCGTCAGCAAGAAGGCATGCTCCATGAAGCCACGAAAAATAGCCGACCCGGAGGTCGTTGCCAAGCGGCGTAACCCCTTGTGAACATTGACAAAACTGCCTGCCGTGGCCTACGCTTGCCCGCCATGAATCGTCCCGTGCCCACGCCCAATCCCCTGCGCGACGCCCTCGCCCGCCTCGCGGCAGGAGCGGGGCTGACCGAGGCCGAGGCCCAGGCCGCGATCGAGGTGGTGATCTCGGGTGCCGCGCCGCCATCCGATATCGGAGCGCTGCTCCTCGGGATGCGGGCTCGGGGGGAGTCCCCGGAGGAGGTCGCCGGGACGGCGACGGCGCTCCGGATGGCCATGCGCCGGGTCGTGCTGCCGGACCGGGAACGGCTGGTCGATACCTGTGGGACCGGCGGTGGACTGGTGCGAACCCTCAACATCTCCACCGCGGCATCGCTGGTCGCGGCAGGGGCAGGGGTGCCGATCGCCAAACACGGCAACCGGTCCTTCAGCTCCAAATCGGGTTCGGCTGACGTCCTCGAGGCGCTCGGCGTGGCGATCGACATCGCTCCCGAGGCGCTGGCCGAGGTGATGGCCGCGGCCGGCATCGTCTTCCTCTATGCCCCGACCTTCCATCCGGCGATGCGACATGCCGCTCCGGTCCGACGGGAGCTCGGGGTGGCGACGGTGCTGAACCTCGCCGGCCCGCTGGCGAACCCCGCTGGGGTTACTCGTCAGGTGCTCGGCGTGGCCGATCGGGGCGTCGGTCGACTCATGGCGGAGGCGCTGCTCAGGCTCGGTGCCGAGGCGGCGCTGGTGGTCCACGCCCGGATCGGGATGGACGAGATCGCCCCGGTGGGCGAGACCGACGTCTGGGAGGTTGCCGACGGTGCGGTGCGTAGCTGGGTGCTCGATCCCGCCACCCTGGGGCTGGCGACGACCAGCATGGCGGGGACCGAGGGTGGTGAGCCGGCCGAGAACGCTGCGGCGATCGCGGAGCTGTTTGCAGCCCCGACCGGGGCTGCCATCGCGTTGCGTGCCGCGGTCCTGCTCAACGCCGCGGCCGCGATTCTGGTGTCGGGGACGGTGGCGACATTCGCCGAGGGGGTCGAGCGGGCCACGGCCAGCCTCGATGAAGGGCAGGCCTTCGATCGCCTCGAACGGCTGAGGGCCGCCTCGCCGTTCAGAACTTCCGGATGACCCCGACCACGACGCCCTGAATCAGGACGTCACTCTCGTGGTACCGGAGCGGGTTCATCGAGGTGTTGGCAGGCTGCAGTCGAATCCAGCCACCGGGCTCGCGGTAGAAGCGCTTGACGGTGGCC
>JAHEFN010000032.1 GCA_024640185.1 Gemmatimonadota bacterium
CGGAACTGCACCTGTCCACCCTCAAGCATCCAGCGCTACCTGGCGCGCGTCGCGGGGCCGCTGCTCGATCGGATCGACATCCACCTGAGTGTGCCTTCGGTCGCCTATCGGGAGTTGGTCGATCGTGCACCGGCCGAGACAAGTGCGGCGATCCGCGCGCGGGTCGAGGCGGCGCGGGTGCGGCAACTGGAGCGGTTTCACGAGTGTCCGGGGCTGTACGCCAATGCCCACATGGGGCCGCGGGAGATCGCCAGGTTCGTCGCCGTGTCGGCGGACACCGAAGTGGTCCTCAAGCGGGCGATCGAACACCTGGGACTCAGTGCGCGGGCCTATCACCGGGTGCTCAAGCTGGCACTGACGCTGGCGGACCTGGAGGGGGTGGGCGAGATCAGCCCGGGACACGTGGCCGAGGCGGTGCAGTACCGGGTCCTCGATCGCGGGGAGGGGTAGGGAAGCGCACACGGCACCCGACCGCGGGTGCCGCCGGCCCTCCCCTCGTCAAGCCATCCAGTAGCCTGGACGCGCCCCTTCTTCCGCCGGGCCGCTGCCATGCCGGCCCGCCCATCTTCGCCACTCGCCGACGCGTGTGACGTGACCGCGACGCACTCGGTGGTGGGCCGTCATCGCTCCCGAATCACTGCCGGCCGATCGGGCGCCGAGACCCTGACCCGCACCGTGCGCGCCCACGCGTCGGGCGACACCGGAATGATGCCGGCGTAGGCACCGTCATCGCCCTGGGGGCCGTGGGCGATCTCGGCGAGCACCAGCCGTGACGTGAAGACCACCGTGCCGTCGGCGTCGAGGAGATCCACTCGCACGTCACCGGCATCCGGTGACACGGCATTGGCGCGTTCGATCACCCGCAGGTCACCGATGGTGAGGGTCCCGCCGGTGACGATCCCGGCGACGGCCAGCGGCACGACCGCGGCCTCGGGCGCCCGCAGGGTCGTGGCGGGGGTGCGGCTCTTCACCACACTGTAGATCCCCTGGTAGTAATTGCCGCTGATCCATGTGGTGCTCGGGTTGCCGCAATACCCCATCACATCGAAGAAGGTCGCCGGTACGATCGTGTTGGTGCGGGGATCCCAACCACGGTGTCCGATCTGGCCGGTGGGTGATGGGAAGGCGGTGTTGGGGTTGCTGGCCCCACACCCCGGGGCGTGACTGAGCCCCATGTTGTGGCCGATCTCATGGGCCATGACGTCGGGTGCCATGGTGCCGAGCGCGGCGAAGCCACTCACCCGACCGAGCCCGGTGAGGCCCGCGATGCTGGAGAACGGCATGATGCCGTAGTAGTGGCCGACGAAGCCATCGGCGAGTCGCTCGATCTCGAGTTGGTTGAGGGCCGCGGTGACGTCGCCCTGGTCGGTCCACTGGAAGGCGGTGATCACCGCTCCACTGCGGACCGAGATCTCCAACGCACTCGCCGGGTAGATCAGCTTGGTGAACCCCAGGGCGAAGGTCCCCTCCCCGACGGAGAAGTTGGCCAGCGGGGTCCCCTCCGGACCGATCCGCACCAACCGAATCTTGATGGGGGCGATGGTCTCCATCACCACCGCGGGCTCTTCTCCGGGTGGGGCCGCCGCGTTGTCCCACTCGTCGAACTCGCTGACGTCGTTGTCGGGATCGATCACCGCCGCGACGCTTGCCCCACGGAGGTCGAGCGCTGCCGGCATCGGCACGAAGATGCCCTGGGTGTCATCGCGTTGGTCGGCGACGACCGGCACCTCGCCACTCATCACGGTGGTCTCGAAAAGGGTGGCGCCGCCTCGTCGCACCGTGACACGGATCGGGATGTCGGTGAACCCGGCGACGCTCGCGGCAGGGTAGAGTCGCACGGCCGTGGCCTTGCCAGCGATCAACGGCACATCGCCCTCTGCGGTCTGGGCGATCTGGATGAAGTCGAGCCGCGCCACGGCGAGGTTGAGGGTCTCCTCGGAGACGGTCACGCCGCGGGTCCTCGAGATCGAACCGCTGGTGGCGATCACGCTGGTGACGCCGTGGCTCACGGCCGTCACCTCTCCCGTACTGCTGACGGTGGCGATCGCCGGGTCGGCGCTGCTCCAGGTCACCACCGCCCCGGGAATGGCGCCGTTGCGACCGAGGACCGTGGCGCTGAACAGCTTGGTCTCGGCCGGCCGCAGGGCGAGCGAGGTCGGGAACACCCCGACCGCCACGACCTGAGGTGCATTCACGGTCAGGGCGTAGCTGGCGGTCAGGGTGCCAGTGGCCACCGCGATCGTGGCACTGCCGACGCCCCGGGCCTGGACCCGGCCGCTGCTGCTGACCGTGGCGACCGCGGCGGCACTGCTGGTCCAGGTGTAGAGGCGGCCCGCCATCAGCTGTCCGGCCGCATCGCGCGTTTCGGCCCCCAACTGCACCACGTCCCCGACTTCGACCCCGGGCCCGGGAGTTTGGGTGATCGTGAGGGTGGTGGGCGTCGGCGGTGGCGGCGGTGGCGGCGGGGTGGTCGGCCCGGTCCCACTCCCCCCCCCACAGGCCGCCACGACGAGCAGTGCCCAGATCGCACGCGGCGGTGGGGGGCGGAGCGTCATCGACGGCACGAGGGACAGCGTCACGTGAGGATCCTGGGCGTGGGGGAGGTGGAGTCTGGGGCGGCCCGACCTCTGGTACAACGGTGATCCGGGTCGGTCGGCGTGGCGGGGTCAGCCGTCCTCGGTGGTCCGGCGGTCCCGCTTGAGCTTCCCTCGGCGC
Source organism: Gemmatimonadota bacterium (assembly GCA_024640185.1). Lineage (GTDB taxonomy): Bacteria > Gemmatimonadota > Gemmatimonadetes > Gemmatimonadales > GWC2-71-9 > Palsa-1233. The sequence goes on from JAHEFN010000032.1 coordinate 2,716, forward strand.
TTCTTGGCGTCCAGACGTCGCTCCTTGGACGCCTTGGTCGGCTTGGTTGGCTTGCGAGGGCGGGGCACCACCAGGGCACGGCGGACGGTCGTCGCGAACCGAGCCAACGCGGCCTCACGATTCCGGAGTTGGCTCCGCTCCTCCTGCGCGACGATCCGCAGCCGCCCCTCGCCATCGAGTCGGGCGGCGAGCTTCTCGAGCAGGCGGGCACGCTGGGCCTCCTCGAGCACCGCCGACTGGGTGATATCCCAGACCAACTCGATCCTGGTGCTGCTGGTGTTGACGTGCTGCCCACCCGGGCCGCCGCTGCGGGTGGCCTTGAGCACCAACTCGCTGCGCGGCACCGTCAGGCGCGCGTTGACCCTGATGCCGTCTGCCTCGTCCATCCCCGGAGGCTAACCGACGGCTGCCGTCCGGGGGAGTGGGGTTAGCTTTTGCGAGATGGCACACCCGGTCGATTCCGCCGCGCTGGCCCAGCACCTGGCCCCCATGGGACGGGTGCTGCTCGGCTATTCCGGTGGGGTCGATTCGGCGCTGCTGGCGGTGGTCGGCAGCCGGGTCCTGGGCCCCGACCGGTTCCTGGCGGTGCTCGGCGTCTCGCCCTCGCTGGGGCGGGCCCAACATCAGCGGGCCGTGGCACTTGCCGCAGCGTTCGAGGTGCCGCTCCGCGAACTCGCCACCGAGGAGCTCGCGGATCCCCTCTATGCGGCCAATCCGGAGAATCGCTGCTACCACTGCAAGCGGACCCTCTGGCGGGGGCTCGGTGGACTCGCCGCGGCGGAAGGATGGGACACCATCATCGACGGCACCAATGCCGACGACCTGGGTGAGCACCGGCCGGGCGCGCTCGCCGGAGCGGAACATGCGGTGCGCACGCCGCTGGCTGAGCTCGGCTGGACCAAGGCCGACGTGCGATCGGCATCGCGCGACCTGGGGATCGCCGGGTGGGATGCACCCGCTGCGCCATGTCTGGCCTCGCGGATTCGCCCCCACCTCCCGGTCACCATCGATCGACTCGGACAGGTCGAGGCCGCCGAGGCTGCGCTGCGCGAGGCCGGGGTGACCGGTGACCTGCGGGTGCGGCACCACGACCAGTTGGCGCGCATCGAAGTCCTGCCCGACATGTTCTCGCTGGTCGATCGGGCGATGCCCCAGCTCACCGCCCGACTCCAGGCCCTCGGCTTTGACCGGGTCGAGCGCGATGCCCGTGGCTATCGCCGTGGCAGCCTCACGGTGTTGGCGGGCTGACGATGCGCTGCCTCGGTCGCCTCGTCATGGCCGTGATCCTCATCCTGCTGCTCGCCGCCGGGTGGCTCTATCGCGGCGAGGTCACCCGCTACGTTCGCGGCGTCGTCGACCCGATGTCGGTCGCGCGGCGCACCGGTGCCCCGTCGCCCGCCGCGCTGGAGCGCGCCGAGGCAAAGGTCAGCGTCTTGGCGAGGGAGCGTCCCGACTCGATCCTCCTCAGCGCCGACGAGGTCGCCTCGCTGATCGCCAGCGGCAGCGAACTCTTCGGGCAGGGTGGGGTGGACTCGGTGACCGTCGAACTCGGCAATCGCAGCATTCGGGTCCGGGCGATGATCGACACCGAGCGGATTCCCGAGCGGTGGCGGCGGATGATCCCCGGTGAGCCGGCGCCCTACGAAGAGGTGATCGCCGAGGGGCCGTTGGGACCGACCCGGCCGGGGGTCGCCGAGTGGGAGCTCGATCGCGTGATCGTCCGGGGCCTGCCGCTTCCGGCTGCGGTGGTCTCGCGGGTGCTGGGGAGGATCACCGGTCGCGAGAGCGATGGCCGGCTGACCATCGGCTTCCCGCCGCAGATCACCGGCTTCCGGGTCCGCCCCGAGGGTGTGGCGATCTATCGGGGCGCCGTCCAATGAAGGGCAGCATCCTGGTGGTCGATGACGAGCGCTCGATTCGCGACATCCTCGCCAAGGTGCTCGGGTACGAGGGGTTCGAGGTCACCACCGCCGCCTCGGGCGGCGAGGGACTGACCCTCTACCGGGAGCGGGGATTCGACCTGGTGCTCCTCGACGTCAAGATGCAGGGGATCGATGGCCTCGATGTCCTGGTCCAGCTCACCCAGCACGACCCCGACGCGCAGGTGGTGATGATCTCGGGACATGGCACCATCAGTACCGCGGTGCAGGCCGTCAAGGACGGTGCCTTCGACTTTCTCGAGAAGCCCCTCGACTCCGACCGCCTGCTGGTCACCGTGCAGCGCGCGATCGAACACCGTCGACTCGCCGAGGAGAACGTGCAGCTGCGCGCCGGACTCGCCCTGGCGACCGACACCGGCTTTGCGATGGTCGGCGACTCGCCGGGCCTCGCCCGGATCCGCTCGTTGGTCAATCGTGTCGGTCCGACCAATGCCCGGGTGCTGGTCACCGGGGAGAACGGCAGCGGCAAGGAACTCGTCGCGCGCGCCATCCATGAAGTGAGCCCCCGTGCCGATCGACCCTTCGTCGAGGTGAACTGCGCCGCGATCCCGAGCGAGCTCGTCGAGAGCGAGTTGTTCGGCCATGTGAAGGGCGCCTTCACCGGCGCGGTGGCCAACCAGGACGGCAAGTTCGAGGCGGCTGACGGCGGCACCCTCTTCCTCGACGAAATCGGCGACCTGGCGCTCGGGGCGCAAGCCAAGATCCTCCGGGCGCTGCAGGAGGGGGTCATCATTCCCGTCGGCGGGTCGAAGCCGGTGAAGGTCGATGTCCGGGTGATCGCGGCCACCAACCGGGACCTCGAGGCCGACATCGCCTCGGGGCGGTTCCGCGAGGACCTCTACCATCGGCTCAACGTGATGCCGATCGAGGTGCCACCGCTCCGCGAACGCACCGGTGACGTGCCCGCCCTGGTGTCGCACTTCGTGGCGGTGCTCGGCGGCGGACCGGGGATGTCACCGATGGTGTTCACCGATGAGGCGATCCGGCGGCTGCAGAAGCGTCGCTGGACCGGCAACGTCCGCGAGCTTCGCAACGCGGTCGAACGACTGCTGATCCTGGCCCCCGGACCGGAGGTGACGGCGGAGGACATCGATCGGGTGCTGCCGCCGGACAGCAGTCCACCGATGGATCACGAGGGGATGGCCCAGGCCGCGGGTGACCGGACCTTCCAGGAGTTTCGGGATGACGCCGAGCGGGCCTTCATCATTGCCCGCTTGCGCGACCACTATTGGAACATCGCCGAGACCGCCCGGGCCCTCGGCATGCCGCGGTCGAATCTCTACAAGAAGATCGACAAGTATCAGATCGAGCGGGAGCACTGATGGCCGACGCGCGCGATTGGGAAAAGGAGATGGCCGAGATCGATCGGCTCCTCAAGAAGCAGGGAATCTCTGTCGACGAGCCGGCATCGCCGACGAAGGACGCACCGCCGGCCAAGGGCTCACCCCCGGCCAAGTCCGCCGGTCCGGCTCCGCCGCGTGCCGCCGCGAACAGCACGGCGGGCGCCTCCCCGGGCCCCAAGCGGCCGGCCGCCGTCGCACCGACGGGGACGCCAGTCCTCTCTGGCTCGATGCGACTGCGACTCTGGACCATTGCCCTGCTCGGCCCACTCGGCGCCGGCGGGCTGGTGGTCTGGCCCTACACCAAGGGGTGCGGCACCGGGCTGGGCGTGTACCTTGTCGGGGTCGTGGGCGTGCTTGCCGCAGGACTCTGGACGATGCGCACCGCGTGGGTCATGCGACGCGGCACCGTCATGGTGGTCGGCGTGATGACCCTGCTGACTGCTCTGGCACTCACCGCACTCGAAGTGCTGCCGCGGGTTGGCTATGCCGCCAACCTGCTCACCTGGACCTGTTCCACTTAACCGAGATCACATCGACGATGGCCAAGACCTTCAAGAACTTCATCGGCGGCGAGTGGGTTGCCCCGTCGACCCGACGCTACATCACCAACACCAATCCGGCCGACACGAGCGACGTCATCGGACGCTTCCCCGACTCCGGGAAGGCCGATGTCGCCGATGCGGTCCGCTCGGCCCAACGTGGCTTCGAGCTCTGGTCACGGACCCCGGCCCCGCTGCGCGGTGACGTGCTGCGCCGGGTCGGCGACCTGATGTCGGCGCGCAAGGATGAGCTCTCCGACGCGATGACCCGGGAGATGGGCAAGGTGCTGGCCGAGACCGCCGGGGACGTGCAGGAGGGCATCGACACCGCCTACTACGCGGCCACCGAGGGGCGGCGCCTCTTCGGTCACACGGTGCCGTCGGAGTTGCGACAGAAGTGGGCGATGTCCGTCCGTCGACCGATCGGGGTCTGCGGGCTGATCATGCCGTTCAACTTCCCGCTGGCGATCCCGACCTGGAAGGCGTTCCCCGCCCTCCTCTGTGGCAACAGCGTCATCCTCAAGCCGTCCGAGGACGTGCCGCACACCGCCACGCTGCTGGTGGAGATCCTCCTCGAGGCAGGGTTGCCACCCGAGGTGATCCAGCTGGTGCACGGCGGTGGCGAGGTCGGTGCCGCCCTGGTCGAGCACCCGGATGTCCCGGTGATCTCGTTCACCGGTTCGACCGCCACCGGTTCAAGGATCGGCGAGGTCTGTGGTCGGATGCACAAGCGTCTTTCCCTCGAGATGGGCGGCAAGAACGCCCAGATCGTGATGGATGATGCCGACCTCGACCTGGCCCTCGAAGGGGTGCTGTGGGGCGCCTTCGGCACCACCGGCCAGCGGTGCACCGCCACGTCGCGACTGATCGTCCACCACAAGGTGCACGACAAGATGGTCCGGATGGTGGTCGAGGCGGCGGAGAAGCTCCGTCTCGGCGACGGGCGCCAGGCGAAGGTTGATGTCGGGCCGCTGATCCACGAGGAGGCGCTGGCCAAGGTCGAGCGCTACGTCCAGATCGGCCTCGATCAGGGCGCCGAGCTCGCCTGTGGCGGGAAGCGACCGAGGGGCAAGCGGACGGCGAACGGCTGGTTCTACAAGCCGACGGTGTTCACCGGTGTCCGCAAGGGGTCGCGCCTGGCGAAGGAGGAGATCTTCGGTCCGGTGCTCAGCGTGATCAAGGTGCGCAACTACGAGGATGCGGTGCGGGTCAACAACGAGGTGGCGTATGGCCTGTCCTCGGCGATCTACACCCAGGATGTCAACCTCGCCTTCCGGGCGATGGAAGACCTGCAGAACGGGATCACCTATGTCAACGCGCCGACGATCGGTGCCGAGGCACACCTGCCGTTCGGTGGCGTGAAGCAGACCGGCAACGGACATCGCGAGGGTGGCTGGGAGGTCTTCGAGTTCTATTCGGAGACGAAGGTCAACTACGTCGACTTCTCCGGGACGCTCCAGCGTGCGCAGATGGACAACTACGAATAGGCCATAGCGGGCCACGGAAGCCCTTGCGCGGTTCCGTTCCAACGGGGTATCGTGCGGAAACGGTCACAGCAGAGGGTTTCCGGCTTTCGGGCCACGCATCTTCGGGGGGTGCGATGCGACCATTGCAGGTCGGTGGTGGCAGGCGAGGAGGAGGCGGGGCGGACGAGGGGTCACTCGACGTCTACCTTCGGGAAATCAGTCGCTACCCGCTCATCACCAAGGCAGACGAAGTCGCCCTCGCGCAACGCATCCGCAAGGGCGACGAAGAAGCCCTCGACATCCTCGTCCGCAGCAATCTCCGCTTCGTGGTCTCCGTCGCCAAGAAATACCAGAATCAGGGCGTGTCACTCGCCGACCTCATCAACGAGGGCAACCTCGGCTTGATTCGTGCCGCCCACAAGTTCGACGAGACCCGCAACATCAAGTTCATCTCCTACGCCGTCTGGTGGATTCGCCAGGCGATCCTGCAGGCGCTCGCCGAGCAGTCGCGGATCGTTCGCGTGCCGCTCAACCGGGCCGGCACCCTGCATCGGATCGGCCGCAGGACCTCCGCGCTGCAGCAGGAACTCGGGCGCGACCCGACGGCCGGGGAGATCGCCGAGGGGATGGACATCGACCTTGCCGAGGTCGAGCGCACCATGGCGATCTCGCAGATCTATCTCTCGCTCGACGCCCCGGTGACGCAGGGGGAGGACAACCGGCTGCTCGACTACCTCGCCGACCAGCACGCCCCCGGTTCCGATGCCCAGGCGCTGGAGCACTCGCTGACCGAGAGCATCGACTCCTGCTTCGGGACGCTGCGCGAGCGCGAGGCGCGGATCCTCCGGCTGTACTTCGGGATCGGCACCTCGGAACCGAAGACGCTCGAGGAGATCGGGGCGATGCTGGGGATCACCAGGGAACGGGTGCGCCAGATCAAGGAGAAGGCGCTGCAGCGCCTGCGCCAGCAGGGGCATGCCGATGCGTTGGAGGCATTCCTCACCTAGGACGGGGCGACCGGCCCATGTCGGCTGGTCCCCCGGAAGCATCCGTTGCGCGTCCGCCGCCTCCCCGTGCCGGCGGGCGCGCCGATACGTTCACCGACCCTCTCCCACCAACCACGGCAGCCGTCCCATGGCCTCGAATCCGAGCTTCGACATCACCACCGGCGTGGACATCCAGGAGGTCGACAACGCGGTCAACCAGGCGGAGAAGGAAATCGCCACCCGCTACGACTTCCGGGCCACCAACTGCACGATGACCCTCGACCGCGACGCCGCCACCATCGCCCTGCACGCCGACGACGAGTTTCGCATGGAGGCCCTCCTCGATGTGGTGAAGGGTCGATTGATCAAGCGCGGGGTGCCGATCCGGAACCTCACCGTGGGTGAGATCGTGCCGGGTGCCGGCCAGTCGGTGCGCCGGACGCTCTCGCTGGCCCAGGGGATCTCACAGGAGACCGCCAAGGCCATCCAGCGCGCCATCAAGGATGGCGGGTTCAAGAAGGTCCAGGCCTCGATCCAGGGTGATCAGCTCAGGGTCAGTGCCCCGAAGCGGGACGAGCTGCAGGCGGTGATCGCCTTTCTGCGTGGCCAGGAGTACGACGTCGAGCTCGAGTTCGGGAACTTCCGGGAGTGAGACGATCCGCCGCGGCGCTCATCCTGCTGCTGGGCGTCGGTTCGTGCATGCCGAAGGACGAACCGGTGATGCTGCCGGTGCCGATCGACCTCTCGGTCTCGCCGCACATCCGGATCGGGCTGATGCTCGACGTGGCCCGACCGGTGTTCACCGCGACCGGTGGACTCCGGGTGATCGATCCGGCACGGGGCGAGGTGGCGGCCTACCCCGAGGACGTGGCGGTGGAGGTGCGTGCCCGCGGTGGGTCGGTCCAGGTCGGCGACCTCTCCCTGGCGATGGTGATCCTCGCCCCGGTCGAGCCCGCCGGCGGTGTCATGCTCAACAACCGGAGCTATGGCGGCACCATCGAACTCAGCCGCGGCGCGGATGGAGTCCGGGTGGTCAATCGGATCACCGTGGAGGAGTATCTCGTCGGCGTCGTCACCGCGGAGATGGGGACACGACGACCAGACGAGCGTGCCGCGCTCGAGGCGCAGGCGGTTGCGTCACGGACCTACGCGCTCCGTCACATGGAGGGCGGCGGCGAGCAGGCCTATGACCTGGTCGCCACCGTCGACCACCAGGTCTACAATGGCCGGGAGAGCGGTGCGTCGATGGCCGCCGAGGCGGTGGCCGCGACCCGCGGCATGGTGCTCACCTGGGATGGTGCCCTGATCGATGCCTTCTACTCCAGTACCTGTGGGGGACAGACGGAGTCCGGCGAGGCGGTCTTCGTGAGCGCGGCGCGACCCTATCTCGTCGCCCAGCCAGATCTGGGGCCCGACGGCGTGGCATGGTGTGCGATCTCGCCACGGTTCCAGTGGCGGGAACGGTGGAACGGCGCCGAGATGGCCGCCACCCTTCGGCGAACCCTGGCCGCGGAGCGGCTGTCGACCGATCGCGCCACGGATCTTCGGGAGATTCGCGTCCTGGGGCGCACCCCTTCGGGTCGGATCGGCCGAATGGAGCTGGTGGGGAGTGGTGGCCGCACCACGGTGTCCGGTTCGGCGATCCGGCGCGTGCTGGCCCCCGCCGACGGCCGACTGCTGCGCAGCAGCGACTTCATCGTGCGGATCGGCCGTTCCGGGGGGCGGATCGACCAGGTCGAACTCGAGGGGCGGGGATACGGCCATGGGGTGGGGATGTGCCAGTGGGGGGCGATCGGCAGGGCTCGCGCCGGTCACGACTACCGCACCATCCTGATGAGCTACTTTCCGGGGACAACACTGGAACGACGGTACTGACACCGTGGGAGAGGGCAGAGGATGACAGACCGCTTGCGGGTGGGAATCGTGGGTGCGGGGGCGATCACGCAGGTCGGGCATCTGCCGGCGCTCCGCAAGGTGAGCGAGGTCGACGTCGTGGGGATCTGCGACAACGACCGTGCCAAGGCTCGGGCGCTCGCCGATCGGTTCGGCATCCCCGTGGCACATGCCGACATCGCCGAATTGATCGAGTACGAACCGCTCGATGCCCTGTTGATCTGCACCCCGAACCACCTGCATGAGTCCCACGTCCTGGCGGGGCTCCGCGCGGGACTGCATGTGTATGCCGAACGGCCGCTGGCACTCGATGTGGCCGGATTGCAGCGGGTGATCCGGCTGCAGAAGCAGAAGGAACTGGTGGTGATGACCGGCGTCAACCATCGCTACCGCCCCGACATGCAGATGATCCGCTCCTTCGTCGAGAGCGGTGAGCTGGGTGATCTCGAGTCGATCCGGGCGTGGTGGTTTCTCTCGCGCTCCGGTCGGTCCTCGTTGGGTTGGCGGCAGCGACCCGATCAGTCGGGTGGCGGGGCGATGTTCGACCTCGGGCTCGGCCTGCTCGACCTCTCCCTCTGGCTGGCGGGCTACCGCGAGGTCGAGCGGGTCTCGGCGGTCTTCCCGACCCGAACAGGGAAGGGCGTCGAGCCCTCGGGGACGGCGATGGTGGCGCTTGCCGGAGGCGCCGCCATCCACCTCGACACCTCCTGGCGCTTCGTTGGTCCCGGCGAACGACTGGGCCTGGCGCTGCGGGCCTCCAAGGGCTCGGCGCGGATCGCCCCGCTGGCGATCTGGAAGGAATTCCATGGGGTCTCGCGTGACGTCTCCACCGCCGGGGCCCACTCCCGGGAGACGCCATTCCTCCTCGGGCTGCGTGCCCAGTGGGCGCACTTCCATGCCGCGATCGTCGGAACGGCCAAGCCCCCACCGCTCCAGGAACAGCTCACGGCGCTGAAGGTGATGACGGCCATCTATCACTCCGCCGAGAGTGGCAAGGACGTCTCACCGTGATGCTGCTGCGCCGGCTCGCCGGTGCCGCGCTGTTGCTGATGCTGTGCCCTGCCGTGTCGATGGTGGCGGCGCAGCCGCCCGCACCGGTCGACCGGCTCCAGGTCTACCTGATGACGATGGGCCCCGGCGCCGAGGTCTACGAACGGTTCAGTCACAACGCCATCTGGATCCGTGACACCACCACCGGTGCGGAGTTGGTCTACAACTTCGGCACCTATGATTTCAATGAACCGGGATTCATCGGACGGTTCGTCCAGGGTCGACCACGCTACATCCTGTCGGTTGCCACCCTCGAGGCGACCCTGCGGGAGTATCAGCACCGACGGCGCGACGTCGAGGTCCAGGAACTGGCCCTGGGGCCGGCCCAGAAGGCCGAGATCGCGTTCCTGCTGCAGCAGAACGCGCTGCCGGAGCACCGGACCTATACCTATGACTACTACTACGACAACTGTTCCACCCGGATTCGCGACCTGCTCGACCAGGTCCTCGGTGGGGCACTGCGGGACGCCACCGAGTTCGTCCCCGGCGAGGGGACCTTGCGCTTCCACACCCAACGGATGGTGGCCAACGATCCGATGATGTACCTCGGGATTCTCGCAGCGATGGGGCGGTCGGCGGACCGGCCGCTCGACGAGTGGGGCGAGATGTTCCTGCCCGAGAAGGTGCAGCAGCGGGTCCGCGAGCTGCGGGTGATCGATGCGACGGGTCAGGAGGTCCCCCTGGTGACGCGGGAGGCCTCGCTGCTCACCATGGATTCCTACCGCGTGCTGGCCGCTCCTCCGGACTGGACGATCTCCCTCTTGGGCGCCGGCATCGCCCTGGCCCTCGTGATCCTGCTCGGGATGCGTGGCGATTGGCTCGGGATGGTGGGCCGGGTGATGGGCGGGGCGTGGGGATTGGTGGCTGGTGTGCTCGGGGCCGGACTGGGCTACCTCTGGTTCTTCACCAACCACGTCATGGCCGTGAACAACCACAACCTGTTGTTCCTCTCACCGTTGGCGCTCGCGCTGGTGCCCGCCCTCTGGCGACGGAAGATCCCCCAGGACCGCCGCACCTTCCGGCTCGGTCGAGTGGTGATGGTGCACGCGGCCCTCACGGTGATCGGGGGCATCATGGCGCTCACACCCGCGATCGGCGGGCAGGTCAATCGTGAGGTTGCTGCCCTCGTGGTGCCCCCGACGCTCGCGGCCTGCTGGTTGCTGCTGCGGGTCAGCCGCCGACGCGCCGTCGTGCTCTTTCCAGGGCACTGAACCCCGGCGCCAGCACGGCCGCCTTCTGGTAGGCCGCGGCCGCCCCCGTAGCATCGCCGGCGATCTCAAGCTCGAGCCCGCGACCGAACTGCAACAGGGCCTCGATGCTGACGGCGCTCGCCGCGGCCGGCCTCCCGCCGATCGCCGGTTGTCGGGTCAATTGGTCTGCGATCGATCCGAGGGCCATCGCCAACACATCGCGGCTGTGGTGGGCCTCGTCGGCGCGGAT
>JAHEFN010000033.1 GCA_024640185.1 Gemmatimonadota bacterium
GGGAGTGGGAGGGATCTCCCGTGGCCCCACCTCGCAGGAGGAAGAGTGGTGGTGGATCATCTCGGAGACCCTCCTCAGGGCCTCCAAGCCGGCCGGAATCGGCTACGAACGCGTTGGCTGGAACACCAGCGGGCAACAGGAGGGGAACTCCGTGAGGAATACCGTGATCGGACTCGTGCTCTGGGTGCTGGCATCACTCGCGGCCGGGTGGATCGGGTCGAACTTCCTGCCCGGTGAGTGGTATGCGTCGCTGACCAAGCCATCGTGGAACCCGCCGGGCAGCGTGTTCGGGCCCGTGTGGACGATCCTCTACGTGCTCATGGGAATCGCGGCCTGGCAGGTCTGGCGCGAATCCGGCTTCGCTGGCGCCCGGGTGGCGCTGTCGCTGTTCATCGTGCAACTGGCGCTCAATGCCCTGTGGTCCTACCTGTTCTTCGGGCTCCAGCGGCCAGCGGTCGCCTTCCTCGAGATCCTCGTGCTCTGGTGCGCCATCCTGGCCACGTTGGTGAGCTTCTGGAAGGTCCGCCCGAGCGCGGGGGCGTTGCTCATCCCGTACCTGTCGTGGGTGAGCTTCGCGGCGGCGCTGAACTGGCAACTGTGGCGACTGAACCGCTAGGGAATTTGGGGCCTTGGCGCCTGGAGCGACCCTGAAACCGATCGCGACCCCGGTGCGTCGGTGAATCGTTGGGGTGGTTCGGTCGGGGCTTCGATGCCGACAGGCTCCATCCTCCACGACGTGTAGCTCAGGATGTGGTCGTGATCATCCAGCCTCCCATTGCCCCGAGGTTCAGTCCAATGCGCGCTCGCCTCCTGCGTGCCCTGCTGTTCTCCATGCCATGCGCCTCGATCACGGGCCAGGCGGTATGGACCGTGGATCGGGCACCAATCCTGGACGTGCCGGGACTCTCCCTCGACGGAGAGGTGATGTTCGGGTATCCCGCAGGTGCCACCCGCCTGTCGGACGGCTCTCTCCTGGTCGCGGATCGTGCCGACAACGGCATCCGTGTGATCGATGCCACGGGCAAGTTGGTCCGGACCGTCGGCCGGGAGGGGGATGGCCCGGGGGAATACCGATCGATGATCTGGGCCGGTGGATGCGGTGCCGATTCGCTGCTGGTGTGGGACATGGCCCGCAGGCAGGCAACCCTGATCGGGGCGAGCGGTGCTGCCGCGCGACAGTTCGCCGTGCCGGCGGGAGATACCGCACAGTCACCCTACCGATTCTCGTGTGCCTCGCACCGGGCGATGGCCTACCTCAGCGTGCCGCGTCCTGCCAGGGGCGGAACAGCCCAACAGGATCCCAACGTCCTCGAGGTGTCCGCGGCGCTGTATCGTGTGGCGCGCGACGGCACCATCATGCAACGCCTCGGCGAGATCCCCGCAGGTGAGATGCTGGTCCTGACGAGCCCGACGGGGGGCCGAGGCAGCGCTCCCCGACCGATGGGCCGCGCCGCGACCATGGCGATGGTGGGTGACGACATCGTCGTCGGCTCCCCGGACTCGGCAACGGCCACCGTCGCCCATCCCGATGGCACGAGCGACCGGATCGTGATTCCCCTCACGCGACGGGCACCGACGCGGGCCGAGTTCGACGCGGCCATCCAGGCCACGGCATCGATGATCCCTGCACGACTGCGGCAGGAGATGGTCACCGCGCTCGCCGCAACACCGATGCCGGAGCGACTGCCGGCGATCTCGGGAGTGTTCGGCGACCCCGAGGGCCTGCTCTGGGTGCAAGGTTCACCTGTTGGTGCCACGGTCGTCGATCTTGTCGTGATGCGTGTGAGCGGGCGCGTGGTGGCACGAGTGCGGGTGCCGGCACCGCTCACCGTCCACGAGATCGGCCTGGACTACGTGCTCGGGAGCTACGCCGATGCCGATGACGAGCCCCATATCGCGGTCTATCGCCTGCGCAGGCCATGAGTGGCCTGGGTGATCTCGGGGGTACCGGTGATCCGGGCGCCAAGAGCCTGAGGCTTGGGGCCTTCCCGATCTCGACGGGGTGAGGGGGGTCAGGGTTGGCCGGGGTGTGGTGCTTCCTCGCCCCTCCCGATCCGGGGCAACCGTACGATGACCCGTGTTCCCTCACCCAGAACGCTCTCGAGGTGCACCGCACCACCATGTGCGATGGCGACTTGGCGGGCGATCGAGAGCCCCAGGCCGGAGCCGGCATCTCGGGTCGAGAAGAACGGTTCGAAGACGCGCTCGAGCTGTTCCGGGGCGATCCCCCTCCCCGTGTCGGCCACCCTGACCACGACATCGAGCTCATCGAAACCCATATGGGTTTGATCTCCAAGATAGGGCGAGGCGAGGTCGCCAGGGACTGGTGTGTGCACTCCTTCCTCATTCACGCCCCATGCCGTACCAGGAAGTAGTGGCTAACTCCTTCCCACAATGACACTTGGAGGTGGTGGGACTGACCAAGTACCACCGAGGAATGTCACGAACTGTTCCGGAGGGCGCTCCAGCCCGTTACAGGAACCGGAGTCATGGCTCGCCCGAAGCTACGCGTCCATCTCGGGCCCACCTCTCCTGTTACCCTCCAGCCGAGTACCATACCCTGCCGTAGAATACGGTCGGAGCATCGGTTCCGTCGTAACGAAGGCCCCTGGAATTCACCGCCTGCGTGACTTCGTCCGTCGTTCCCCAACCGGGAGGTCCCCGTGCCACGAGTCCCCCGCATCGCCGCCCTGTTCCTGACCCTCGTCGCGGTCGCGCACGCCGCCCGCGTGATCGGGGGCCTCAGTGTCGTGATCGACGGTATGGTCGTCCCGATGTGGGCCAGCGGCCTTGCCGTGGTCATCACCGGCGGGCTCGCGGTGGCCCTCCTTCGAGATGATCTCGGCAGAGGCCACGGCGTCGGCTGAGACCCGGTCCTCGATCAGGCGACCAATGACTGACGACCCCACGATCCCATTCCTCTCTGCCGAACGCCTCGCCGGCCTGGGCATCACCACGCGCGATGTAGTGGAGGCGATCGAGCGCCTCATCCGGCAGCGGGATGATGGCCACGCCTGGAGCGCGCCGAAGGCGGTCATGCTGCCGGCGGACGGCCGCTACCTGATGGCGGCGCTGGCCGCCACCGACGATCCACCGTTGCTGGCCACCAAGACGGTCGTCCTCAATCCGCAGAACCCCGCACGCGGGCGTCCGCAGGTCGACGGCCTCGTCACCGTCCTCCACAGCGACACCGGCCGGGCGGTGGCCCTGCTCGATGCCACGTGGGTCACTGCCGTGCGCACTGCCGGGTTGAGTGCGACGGCGGCGCGGTACCTGGCAAGGCCCGACGCGGCGACCGTCGCGTTCATCGGCTGTGGGGTCCAGGCCCGGAGTCACCTGGAGGCGCTGTCGGACCTCTTCCCGCTCACGGAGATCCGGATGCTGGGGCGGGGGCAGGCCAACATCGACGCCCTCGGCCAGGAGGCGGCTCGGCGCTCGCTGGCCGCCGTGGTCTGTGGTTCGGGCGAGGAAGTGCTCGCCGGGGCAGAGCTGGTGGTGAGCTCGGTGACGTACGCGGCGGACCTGGTGCCGTTCCTCGATGCCGGCTGGCTCGGGCCCGGCAGCTTCGCCGCGATCACGGATCTCGCTGCCCCCTGGGTGCGATCGAGCTTTGCCGGACTGGATCGGGTGGTGATCGATGACCTGGAGCAGGAGGCGGCATTGCCCAACAAGCTCGTTCCCCACGACGCGGTGACCGGAGACCTCGCTGGCCTCGTGCTCGGCACGCTCCCCGGCCGAACGCGGTCAGATGAGCGCAACGCCTTCGTCTTTCGCGGTCACGCGATGGGCGATCTCGCCATCGCGGTGCTCGCCTGCGAACGGGCCGGCCTGGTTCCTGGGGGAGCGACCGATGGATGACCCTGCGGTGATCCGCGTGGTCGGTTGCCATGCCGAGGGCGAGGTCGGCGACGTGATCGTCGGCGGGGTGGCACCGCCCCCCGGCGCGACCCTCTGGGCGCAGCGCAGCTGGATTGCCTCCGACGGCCGCCTCCGCGATCGGATGCTCAACGAGCCGCGCGGCGGCGTGTTCCGGCACGTCAACCTCCTGGTACCACCGGTCGATCCCCGCGCGCAGGTGGGGTTCATCATCATGGAGCCGGCCGACACCCCGCCGATGTAGGGATCGAACGCGATGTGTGTCGCCACGGTGGTGCTCGAGACCGGCATCGTCCCGATGACCGAGCCGGAGACCCGACTGGTCCTCGAGGCCCCGGGTGGCCTGGTGGAGGTCCGGGCCGCCTGCCGGGGTGGCAAGGTCGAGCGCGTCACCATCACCAACGTCCCGTCGTTTGTCGACCGGCTCGCCGCGCCCCTGGAGGTGGCCGGGCTCGGCACCCTGACCGTGGACACCGCATACGGCGGTGACAGCTTCGTGCTGGTCGATGCCGCGGCGGCCGGCGTGGCGATCGAGCCGGGCGGCGCGCGCGCGCTCGCGGAGCTCGGGGTTCGCATCACCGCTGCCGCCACCGAGCAGCTCGGCTTCCACCATCCCGAGAACCCCGAGTGGACCCACCTCTCGTTCTGCCAGTTCACCGATCCGGTCGTGCGGGACGGCACCACCCTCGACGGACGGAACGCGGTGGCGATCCGGCCGGGGAAGATCGACCGGTCACCGACCGGCACCGGTTGCTCGGCCCGGATGGCGGTGCTCCACGCCCGCGGCGAGATGGCGCTTGGAGAGCGGTACCGTGCCCGATCGATCATCGACTCGGCCTTCCACTGTCGCATCGTGGCGGAGACCACCGTCGGCGCTGTTGCCGCGATCGTACCCGAGGTCACCGGACGAGCCTGGATCACCGGGACCCATGAGTACACCCTCGATCCCGATGACCCCTGGCCTCGCGGGTACCGGCTCTCCGACACCTGGCCGGGGTAGCCGGTCACCGGCCGATCCCGCGTTTCTCGACCAGACGGCGATCGCCGGGGCGCAGCTGACGTGGACCTGGCGGGAGCTCGAGCTGGAACGCGGCCATTCTGACTTCAGCGAGGTCCGCACGCAGCTGGAACAGTTGGCGCGCCACGGCAAGCGACCCTGGGTGCAGCTGGCCGACGTCACCTTCTCCGAGCGGCCTCCGGTGTCCGATTGCCTGCTGGATGACCCGGTCCTTCGCGGTGGCTCAGACCTCCTCCCCCACCGCGCGGGACACCAGCAGGACAGCCTGCCGTTGATCCTGGGGCTTGTCGACCCGCCACCGGCCGCCTTCCTGGAGCGGGAGGTGGTGCGCGGTGCCCAGCAGCGGGCCGCCCGCGAGATCCCGGCGGTGCCCTCATGGGGACCGACGACCTCTCGAAGTGGGACGACGCCCTGCACGACGACCCCGCCGGTTTGCTGGAGCCGGGACGCCGGTTCGCTGCGGCCTTCCTGGGCGTGCCATGACCGGTGGGTGTTACCATGGGGGATGTCCCCTTTGGAGGAACCCGTGATGCTCTCCCTGACGCGGCGCGCCCTGCTCGGATGTGCCCTCCTGGCCGTCGCACTCCCGCCCCCCGCCCGGGCCCAGCGGGAGAGCCGCACGGTACGCATCGACTTCGACTCCAGCCGGACCGGTGCGACCATCACGGACTCGATCCGTGGCTACGCCTTCGTCGACTACCTGCTCGGTGCGAGGGCCGGGCAGCGGCTCGCGGCCCGGATGACCACCAGCAATGGGGCCAACTACTTCAACCTCATGGCTCCCGGCGAGGACGTGGTGGCGTTCTTCAACGGTTCGATGGCCGAGAACCGGTACACGGGGATCCTCACGAAGAGCGGAGACTACACGATTCGGGTCTACCTGATGCGGAGTGCCGCGCGCCGCAACGAGGTCGGCCGGTTTCGCCTCGAGGTGACGGTGGTCGACACCGGAGCGGGTGGCGGCCCGGCCGGCCCGGGTGCCTGACGATCCACCACATTCCTCTCCGGGAATCGCCATGCTGTTCAATCCCCAACCCCACCTCGAAGGCGACCTCGTGGCGCTCCGGCCGATGCGCGCCGATGACCTCGTCGATCTCTGGGCGGTCGCCTCCGATGCCCGCATCTGGGAGCAGCATCCCGCCAAGGAGCGGGGTGAGGAGGCCGGATTCCGGAGGTTCTTCGCTGAATCGCTTGCCACTGGCGGTGCCCTGGTGGTGACCGACCGGGCCACCGGTGCCGTGATCGGGTCGTCGCGCTACCACGGACATGTCGAGGAGCGGAGCGAGGTCGAGATCGGCTGGACCTTCCTGGCACGGTCCCATTGGGGCGGCCGGTACAACGGGGAGCTCAAGCGGTTGATGCTCGACCATGCCTTCCGCTTCGTGGAGTCGGTGCTCTTCCTCGTCGGCCCCACCAACTTTCGGTCGCAGCGGGCCGTCGAGAAGATCGGTGGGGTGCGTGACGGTTCGCGGCTGGATGGCAGCGGGCGGGAGAGCTGGGTCTACCGGATCAGGGCGGCGGGGTGGAAATGAGGCTCACGTCCATGGTGGTGGCCGGTGTCTGGTGCCTCGCCGCGCTGGCACCGCATTCCGCTGCGGGGCAGGGGCACGACCGGGGTGCGGTACGCCAAGTCATCACGAGCGGGGGATGGCAACTGGTGGGGGATCTCGTCGTCCCGGCCTCGCCGGAGCCGGTCCCTGCGGTGTTGCTGCTCAACCAGGCCGCGGGCGATCGCACGGCCTACGTGGAACTGGCTGGGTTCCTTGCCGAACGGGGGGTGGCGTCGCTGCGCCTCGACCTCCGCGGGCATGGCGAAAGTGTGAACCTCGGTCGCTTCGTGCCTGGAGAGCGGCGTCGGGACCCGATGATCTGGGACGCCGAACAGGACGTGAGTGCGGCCCTGGCACACCTCCGGGCGCTCCCGGGGGTCGATGGCGATCGATTGGCCGTTGTCGGTGCCAGCTACAGTGGCGAGGAGATGGCGGAGGCCGGTCGGCTCGGTGGCTACGCGCAGGCCTACGTGGCGCTCTCGCCGGGATCGTTCGGCGAGGCATCAATCCGGGGAATGGACGCGAGCGGGGCGTCGTGGCTCTTTGTGGCCTCCAGGGAGGAACGCTTCCTGAAGGAGATCACCGCAGCTGTCCTCCGCGAGGGCCGCTCTGCGGAGGTGGTGATCGTCCCCGGGTCGGGACATGGGGCGGGGCTCCTCGAGGGCAAGCCCGATCTCGCCGAGCGGGTTGCGGTCTGGTTGGCGGACCATCTCCAGCGTCGGCCGAGGAACCCCCGATAGCTCCACTGGCCCGGCGTCGGCGGCCGGGCAGCCTCACTGATGTCGGATCGCAGCGCCCCATCTCCGCTGCAACCGTCCGGGGCCCGACGCCGTCTGAGGGGTGGCTCGTCGTGACCACCCCTCCCTCCGACAGAAGGATCGTCCGTGCTCACCCTGCTGGTCTTGGCCACCCTGGCACCCCAGGGGGCGCCTGCGCCGCCGACCCACGCCACCGTCCCCGCCGACCCGCGGTTCCTCGAGCTCCGCACTTCTCTCGTGGAGCGGGTGCAGTCGGGGCGGGTCCCGTCGATCACGGTGAGCGTCCGCGAGGCCGGGCGCACGGTGTGGGAGGAGTCGATCGGATGGGCCGATCGGGAGCGAGCGCTCGCTGCCACCCCGACGACGCCCTACGCCCTGGGTTCGCTCTCGAAGTCGCTCACGGGAACGACGATGCTGGCCTTGGTGGACCGGGGGGCGGTCGACCTCGACGTCCCGGTCAATCGATGGCTGCCGCTCAGGCATGCCACCGGTGTGGTGGGCATCCCCACCCTGCGTCAGTTGCTCGACGCCAGCGGGGGAATCCCGCACGGCTGGCGCTCCATGCCACTCGAGGCGATGCCGGCGGATCGCCCCACCTGGGACGCCTGGCTGGAGGCCAATGCGCCAGTGGTCTTCACGCCGGGCACTGTCTTCGAGTACTCGAACCTCTCCTTTGGGGTGGCGGCCCGTGTCGCCGAGCGGGTGACCGGCCGGGACTTCGGGTCCGTGATCGAGGAGCTGCTCTTCGGGCCGCTCGAGATGGAGGGGAGCTTCGCCTACCTGCCGGCCGACCGTGTTGGCACCGCAGCTCGACCGTATGACGGCGACGGGACACCGTTGCCCCGTGTGGCGGTGGTGCCCGAGGCCGGGCTCGGGATGTATGCGACGGCACCGGACCTCGCCCGCTTCGGTGCCTTCGTGCTGGCGAGCGAGGAGGCCGACCGTGGCCGTGTGCTCTCGGCCGCAGCGCACGCCATGCTCTGGCGTGATGCCGCGGGGCCGTCGGGGGCGTTCTTCCACCTCGGCTTCTGGCATTCGCCAGAGGGACTGATCACCAACGGCAACATCGCCGGTGCGAACGCGCACCTGAAGATCGACCGCGGGCGGGGGCTGGTGGTCGCGGTGACGGTGAACCAGACCGGCTCCGAGGCCGACCAGGCCGCCGGCGCGATCCTCGACGTCCTGCGCGGGCCGCCTGACCCCGATGCTCCCGATGGCGGAGCGGTCTACGCGGCGATCTACCGCACCCCGTACCGTGGCGTGTCGGGACTTGTCGGCAGCTGGCGTGGCGAGGTCGAACTGGGCGATCGGCCGCAGCCGTTCCTGCTCGAGGCGAGCGCCGACTCCGTTCGAGTCCGCGTGGCCGATGGCGCTTGGGTCACCCTCGGCTGGCCGACACTCAATCACTTCGGGGAACTGCGGGGGACGATTCCCGCCGAGGGGAGCAATGGACTCCCGGCGACCCTTGCCGGGGCATCGCTCAGCCTGGTCCTCGCATGGGAGCAGGACACCCTGCGGGGGTACCTCCTCGCGCGGGGGGCGACGGCGGTGCCGCTTCCGGCGGCGGCGGCGCGGCGCGAGTAGCCCCGGTCGACCGATGGACCCCGCGGCAAACATCCCCAGCGAGGGTTTCGACCGGCCCCCGGGCCCGGATGCTACTCTTCCACGTCGGATCTCCGCTCGGGAGGATTGGCCATGACGACCTTTCGGACCACGCTCGTGCCGGGCAGCAAGGCCCCCTACCACCGCTGGACGTTTGTCGTGATCCCGGCGGCACTGTCGGCCGCGTGGGGCAGCGGGCCGCATGCGGTGCGAGGGACGATCTCCGGGACGGCGTTTCGCGGCACCGCGAGTCGGGGAGAGGGCCTCCTGCGGGTGCCGGTCCCGCGAGCGGTTCGCGAACAGGCGGGGGTGGCGAACGGCGATTCGGTCGAGGTCACCATCGCGCTCGACTCCGAGCCGCGTCCGGTCGAGGTGCCCGACGAACTCCGCGCCGTCTTCGCGAGTGACCCGCACCTCGAGGGGCTGTACCAGCGGCTGCCCCCGGCGCATCGCCGAGCCTGGGCGTCATACATCGGCGACGCCAAGCGACCGGAGACCAGGCTCCGCCGTGCCGGCAAGGCCGCAGAGGGGATCCGCGCCCGGACCTTCCCGAGGTAGTCGACCCCTCGACGAGCGCTTGCCACCTCCCCCGATGCGACACATACTCGCCGGACTGGGAGCCGTTCCACCTCAACTCACATCCGGAGGGTGCGGGCATGTACGTCGTGCAATCCACGTTTCAGGCCAAGCCGGGCAAGGGACAGGCCTTGGCAGACACGCTGGCCGGGGCCAGCTCGATGATGGCTGCCGCGGGGGTCCAGGAGTACCGGATCCTCGTCGACCATATCGCCGACTTCTGGACCATCATCTTCGAGGCGACGGTGGAGGACCTCGACAGCTACTTCGCGGCGGTCGGTGACCCGAAGACGCGCGAGGGGATGGCCGGATATACCGATCTCGTCCAAAGTGGGAATCGCCGGGTCTATCGGATCGCCTCCCACGGATAGCCGGCCGCGCAGGGGGTCGAGGGGTCGGGGGATTCAAAGCGGTCCCACCCCGTTTGACATACATAGAATCACAAGGTATAGTGCAGCTAGGTATGCCTGAGACCAGCCCTTCCTCCCTGCCGGCCGGGGACCCGATGGCGATCAGCAAGGACCTGATCGCCGCCTCCTCGACCCCCATCGTCCTCGCCATCCTGGCTGAGGGCGATTCGTACGGCTACGCCATCCTCAAGCGGGTCCGGGAGCTCTCCGACGGCCGGATGGAGTGGACCGACGGGATGCTCTACCCGGTGCTGCACCGGCTCGAGCGGCTCGGGCACGTCGAGGCCCGCTGGGAGGTTGCCGAGAGTGGCCGCAAGCGGAAGTACTACCGGGTGACCCGGGGTGGGCTCGCACAGCTGGACGAGGAGCGCCGCCAGTGGCAGGCCGTGGATGCCACCCTCCGCGGCATCTGGCAGATGGTGACCCTCCGACTCGCCGTCGACGCTCCCCCCTCACGCCCACCGATTCCCCAGGGAACCTGACGGATGCCCGAGTCGACCCACGCCTCCCTCGAGGGGCAGATCGAGCAGTGGCGGGGGTACCTCCTCCGCCGACAGAGCATTCACGCCGTCGACGTCGTCGAACTCGAGGATCACCTGCGCGAGCAGGTGGCGACCCTCGAGGAGGCGGGGCTCGACACCGACGAGGCGTTCCTCGTGGCGGTCAAGCGGATGGGCGACCTCGATGCGCTGTCGCGGGAGTTCGCCCGGGAACACTCGGAGCGCCTCTGGAAGCAGCTTGTCGCCGTGCCGGGCGAGTCGGGGGAACGCCCCGGACGGGCACGGATCGAGACGTTCGTCGCGTTCGGGCTGGCCGTCCTGGCGGCGCTCCTCCTCAAGGCACCGCTGGTGTTCGGGCTCGACTTCGACGAGGACGCCTCGTTCTTCGTCCGCAACGCCTCGCTCTTCGTGCTACCGCTCCTGACGGGGTACTTCGCCTGGAAGCGGCGGCTTGCCATCGCCACGCTGCGGTGGCTGGCGGTGGCCTTCGTGGCGGCCGGGGTGCTGGCCAACCTCTACCCGTTCACCCCGGAGGGAAGCACCGAGGTCCTCACCGTGCTGCACCTGCCGATCGCGCTCTGGCTCGGTGTCGGGATCGCGTATGCCGGCGGCCGGTGGGGCGAGGTGGCGGGTCGGATGGACTTCATCCGCTTCTCGGGTGAGCTGTTCATCTACTATGTGCTGATCGCCCTCGGTGGCGGGCTCTTTGCCGGATTCACGGCGCTGACCTTCCAGGCGATCGGGGTCGATGTCGAGCGGTTCCTCGGCGAGTGGCTGGTCCCGTGCGGGGCGATCGGCGCGGTGTTGGTCGCCTCCTGGCTGGTCGAGGCCAAGCAGAGCGTGATCGAGAACATGGCGCCGGTGTTGACCCGCCTCTTCACCCCGCTGTTCGCCCTCCTGCTGGTGATCTTCCTCGGCACGATGCTCGTCGCGGGGCGCGGTGTGGGCATTGAACGCGAGGTGTTGATCGCCTTCGACCTGCTGCTGGTGATGGTCCTCGCCCTGTTGCTCTACTCCGCCTCGGCCCGCGACCCGCACCAGGCGCCGGGGGCGTCCGACGTGGTGCAGGTGGTGCTGGTGGTGAGCGCCCTGTTGGCCAATGCCGTGGCGCTCTGGGCGATCGGGGCACGGATCGGCGAGTTCGGGTTCTCCCCCAACCGGGTCGCCGCCCTCGGTGAGAACGTGATCCTGCTGGTCAACCTGACCTGGTCGGCCGTGCTCTACACCCGATTCTTGCGCGGACGAGGGTCGTTCGCCGCGCTGGAGCGGTGGCAGACGGCCTACCTGCCGGTCTATGCGGCGTGGGCGACGCTGGTGGTCATCGTCTTCCCACCGCTCTTCCGGTACATCTGATGGGCGCCGGACCGGGACCCGGGCGATGACGGAGCCGAATCGCTCCGGGGCCATGATGCGGAGCGCCCTCGTCTGGGGCGTCGGCTGGTTTGCGGTCGTCGCCGTCCCGTTCCTGCTGCTCAAGGTGCTGGGAGTGCTCTCGGCCGACTGGAGCTGGCAGGAGGGGATCTGGCTTGCCGTCCGGCTCGGCATCTGGGGGATTGTCACCGGCGCGATCTTCGCCGTCGTGGTCCGGGGCCTCTACCGGGGGCGCCGGCTCGCGGAAATCAACTGGCTCTCCTTCGCCCTGCGGGGCGGCATCGCCGCCGCGATTGCCATCCCGCTCCTCCTCAACGTGCTGCGACTGCTCGGCGGGGAGGGGTTGCTCAGCCTCGACCTGGTGCGCAGCAATGCCACCTTCGGATTCCTCTTCGGGAGTGTCGCGGCCGGTGGCACGATCAGGGTCGCACAGCTCGCCGGCCGGTCGCTTCCATGGACCAAACACGAGGATGCCCTCGAGGGTGAGGAGAAGGCCGGACAGGTGACCGACTCCGACGCCGCCGCAATCCGGGACCTTTTCTCGAGCGACGAGCAGGCCGCCCTCAACGACTCGGCCTGACTCGCACCCCGCCCGCCTACCGCACCGCGATCGGTGCCGTCCAGCGGAAGGTCCCCCACTCGAGCACCAGCGTCCCATGGGTGGCATCCTGCGACTCGAAGCGGATCGTGAACTGCTCGACCGGGTCGGTGAGCGTCTCCGTCGTCATCGCGGCGATCCCGAGGTCCTCTGACCGGTCGTAGCGGGTGCCCCATTGGCCGGTCTCCCGGTTGACGATCAGCTGCGCCCCGTCGCGCCGTGGCACGGTCCAGAGCGTGTAGCTGCCGGCCGGCACCGTGAGCCCTGCCAGGGTGATCGACGCCGAGGTGGTGAACGCCGTCGCCTCGTTGGCCCCCGTGCGCCACACCCGGTCATACTCGATCACGTTGCCGAGCAGGACACGGCCGCGGGCGAGGGGGCGACCGTAGTCGACCCGCAGGGCGGCCTCGCCGACCGTGCCGAGGGCCGAGTCGGGCAGGCTCAGGCGCGCGGGACCGGCCGTACGCTCGGCGGCAGCGAGCGCGGTGCCGATCGCCTCGACGTCGGGCGGAGTCGGCGTCCGTTCCACCTCGACCTTGTACGTCGAACGCTGTCCCGAGTAGCTCAGCATCCTCCCGGCGCTGTCCATCGAGACGTCGCCGGCACCGGCGAGCCAGTCATGCCGCAGCTCCACCCGGCCCTCGCCCCCGGGGATCACCCGGCCCCGGTGCAACACGAACCCTGGGCCGACGTCGCGATCGGGATAGAACTGGCGGAAGAGCAGCGTGTCACCCACTCCCCGTCCGTCGGCCCTGCCACGGGCGATGGCGGCGGCAATCTCGAACTCGATCACCGCGTACTGCATCGAGGCATGGGGGACGGTGAGGGCGCCATCGGTCGCGAAGGCCCGCCCGGTGGTGCCGCTGCTGTCCTCGATGCTGATCACCACCGAGTCGTCGGTGAAGCGGGCGAGGACCTTGCGCCAC
>JAHEFN010000034.1:0-9381 GCA_024640185.1 Gemmatimonadota bacterium
GTCGTTCTGCCGGAGGATCGCCGCGAGCACGGCCTGGAAGGTCGAATCACGGCGTTCCTGCTCGCGGTCCTGCATCATGAGCTGCGTCTCGATCCGTCGCACCTGTCCCGGGGTGGCACACCCTGCCACCCCGAGCATCCCAAGCGCGACGAACCGAAGGCCCAGCTTCATCGCGGCGCGACCAGGGTCTGGGCACCGGCCATGATCTCGAACTCACCGCGACGATTGGCGGCCCAGGCCGACTCGTTGGACGACGGATCGAGCGGCACTTCCTCGCCGAGCGAGGCGGTCTCGATCCGGCCGGCCTCGACGCCGTTGCGGACCAGCCAGTCCTTCGCGGCCACCGCGCGACGCATGCCGAGGGCGAGGTTGTACTCGTCAGAGCCGCGCTCGTCGGCATGACCGACGACGCGAATCCGCAGTGCAGGATTGGCGCGCAGAATTGCGGCCTTGGCGCCCATCATCGCCTCATCGCCGGCACGGATGGCGAACTGGTCGTAGTCGAAGTGGATCGCGCTGGCCATCTCGTTGACGAGGGCCGCACGAGCCGCCTCCGCAGCGGCGGCGGCATCCCGAGCCGCAGCGGCGGCGGCATCCCGAGCACGCGCGAGCGAATCGGCCCGAAGCGAATCGAGGTTCGGCCCACGGTTCATCGGGGTCTGCGTCGGCGTGGGCGTGACGTCGGGTTCGGCCTTCTTGCCGCAGGCAGTGAGGGCGATCGCGAGGCCAAGGAAGACGGCGGTGCTTCGGGACATCGAGTTGCTCCAGGTCATGGATTGTTTCCTGCGATGGGCCCGGACCACGCCGGCATCCGGGCCTTGCCATTCACGTTCGTCAGCTGGCGGAGCGCGCCGGTCTCGGTATCGAGGACCCACAACTGCTCTCCCCCGCTGCGATTCGACTTGTAGACCACGTGGCGAGAATCGGGCGCCCACCGCGGGTCCTCATTGCGCCCGGTCGAGGTCACCGCCGTCGCCCGACCGGTCCCGAACTCGAAGACCATCACCTGCCGACCCCCTGCAATGTCGCGGTGAAAGGCCACCTTGAGTCCATCGGGTGACCAGTCCGGGGCATCGGACGGCCCGGTGTCCAGGCTGTACTGCACCAAGGCACGCTGATCCGCCCCGTCGGCGTCCATGACGTAGATCTGGGGACGACCGGGACGGGTGGAGATGAAGGCGACCTTGCGACCATCTGGAGAATAGGTAGGCGACATGTTATCCGCCAGCTTCCCCCCGGTGGAAAGCTGGGCGGCACAGCACATCCGGGCGATATCCACCCTCCAGAGGTCGGTGCCCGCCTCGCTGGTCTGGGCAAAGATCATCTCACGGCCATCCGGGGAGAACGCCGGTGTGATTGCCATCCCCGCGCGGTTGCTGCTCGGGACCGTCTGACGGGCGCCCGTGGCGAGATTCTGGAGGATGATCGGGCCGCCATAGTCACGGATCTCGGTGTAGGCGAAGCGGGATCCATCCGGTGACCAGGTCGGCGACATCGCCAGCCCCAGCCCGCGGGAGACCTTGTGGAGATTGGCGCCGTCGCTGTCGATCGACCAGACGGCGTCGCCGAGGACGAAGAGCACCCGGGTTGCCGCGATCCCCCTCCCCCCACTGGCGACCAGGGTGAGGGTGTCGGCGAGTCGGTGGATCGCCATCCGGCCATCACCGGTGGCGGCGGGATCGATGGTCCGAAGCACCCGCAGGCGGCGCTCGCCGGTCCGCAGGTTGTGGAGGGAGGCCGCCAGCCCACCGGGGATCGGCTGCAATTCCACCGCCCAGGTGAGCCCGACCTGGCTGTAGACCCCCATGTTCAGCGAGTCACCGATCGGCGGCGTCCCCGCGGGGAGGAAGGCCATCTCGAAGCGATCCGAGTATTGCAGGTCCCGTTCGACCACCCGGCGGACCGAGTCGAGCCCGGGACCGGCCAGGACCACGACTCCGGGACGGACCCCACCCTGATAGTTGAGGTTGAGGGCCACCCGCGGGTCGTCCTGTCCCACGAGCGGAACCGTCACCCCGAGGACCAGCATGGCCATGGCACCAGCCGCGAGAGCTGACCGTATCACTTGTTCTCCGGCTTGAACGTGAATGCGATGGGGAGCGACTCCCCGTTGTATCCCGCTGGCAGCGCCCCGAAGGCCCCCTCGAGTCCGGCACGCTCGATCGCCCCCAAGGCCTCGGTGTTGAACGTGAAGTCGCCCGAACTCCTCGCCACGCGAATCCCGGTGACGGAACCGTCACGCTGGATCGTGAAATCGATCGTGGCGCTCAACCGCGAGGCCCCCGACGGATTGACCCACCGACGGCGAATCTCGGTGACGACCCCGTTGAGGTACTCCGGATATTGGAACTGGATGCCATCCTGCCGAAAGGTGAGGGCGTCGCTGCCGGTGCTCGGCGTCTCGCCAGGCAGCGGTTCGACCGCCGACCTCGTCTGCAATTGCTTCTCGTCCCTGGGTGGCTCGCTGCTCTTGACCGTTGGCTCGTCCCGTGGCTTTGGCGGCACCACCGCCTTCTCCGGCGGGGCCACCTCCTGCGCCGTGGGCACCGGGATCGCCGCCGCGGCCGCACGCCGGGGAGCCGAGGTCGGCGCCGGCGCGGCCAGGAGCCTCACCGAATAGACGACCGGTGCCGGTCCACTCGCACCGTTGGCGACGGTGGCCAGCCCCACGGCCAGCCCGAGGTGGATCACCAGCGAGCCGATGACGCCCGCCCGTGACGCCGTGGGAACATCCTGCCGGCTCACCGACCATCCTCCTGCTCGGTCACCAGGCCGACATTCTGCACCCCGGCACGCTGCAACACGCTGAAGACCCGCAGCACCGTGCCATAGCTGGCCCGGGCGTCACCGCGGATGTAGACCCCTTCGGGTTGCTCGAGCGCCACCACCGCCGGGAAGGCCGCCGCGAATTCCTCGAAGGACATCGTGGCGTCCTGCATGGCGATCCGGCCGTCGCGGGTCACCGCGATATTGAGCCCCTCGCGGGCCTCGAGCGGACGGGAGGCGACCCGCGGCAACGTCACCTCGATCCCCCCCTGGAGCATCGGCGCCGTCAGCATGAAGATCAGCAGCAGCACCAGGACGACGTCCACGAGGTTGATGATGTTCACCTCGGCATTGAGATGCCGCCGGACCCGACCGGTCCCGATCCCCCGCAGTGGCACCTACAGCCTCCCCTCGCGGCCAAGTGAGGAGATCTCCGCCTGGGCCGCCCGCTCGAGTTCGCCCTCGAACCGCTCGACGCGCGAGGTGAAGATGTTGTAGGCGATCACCGCCGGGATGGCGGCACCGAGACCGGCCGCCGTGGCCACGAGGGCATCGGCGATGCCAGGGGCGACGGCGGCGATGTTGCTGCTGCCACCGGCCGCGATCCCCTGGAAGGACTGCATGATGCCGAGGACGGTACCGAAGAGACCCAGCAGCGGTGCCGAGGCGGCAATCGTCGCGAGCCACGGGATCCGCCGTGCCGCGGACTCCGATTCGGCCCGCACCTGGGTGTCCAGCGCGAGCGTCAGCGCCTCCAACTGGGTCAGCGAGAGCCCGCTCCGCTGCACCCCCTGTTGGGCGTTGGCGGTGCGAAGGTCACCGAGGAAGCCAGCCACGGTCCGGATCAGGTCGGCGAAGGGGGAGCGGATCATGGCGGTCGCCTGCTCCCGTTCCTCGAGCGACTTGCGGCCGGCGACCGCCTGCTCGAAGACCCTCGCCGACGCGCCGATCCCCCGGAATTCCCACCACTTGGCGAAGATCAGGTACCAGGAGAGCAGCGAAAACACCCCACAGATCAGCAGCACCACCTTGGTCTCGGGCGAGGCGCCGAGGATCAGTCCCAACAGCGATGCATCGACGCCCTCGGCCATTCCGGCATCTCCCTGGATCATCACGTGGTCCCTTCGAACCAGGCGGAGAGGGCACTGAGTCCCTCGTCGAACGCGACCTCCGGTCGCCATCCCATCTGCTCCGCGGCCTTCTCCACCTGCAGACAGGAGCGCGAGAGCTCCCCCGGGCGGGCCTCGGCATACTCGATCGGCACCTCCCGCCCGAGCGCCGTCATGACATGCGCGGCGAGGGCGTTGACACTGGTCTCGGTGCCGGTGGCGATGTTGAAGGCGGGGACGTCCAACTGGGCGCCCCGCGACACGCTCGCCAGCGACGACGCCAGGACGCTCGCCCGTGCCACGTCGCGAACGAAGACGTAGTCCCGGGTCTGTTCGCCGTCCCCGAAGATCGTGATCGGCTGGCCGGCAAGGACCCGCGAGACGAAGATCGAGACCACGCCCGCCTCGGACTTGGGGTCCTGGCGGGGGCCGTAGACGTTGGAGTAGCGGAGCGCCACACCCTCGAAGCCGCCGAGGGTTCCGAGGACCCGGAGGTAGTGCTCACTGGCCAGTTTGCTGACACCATACGGAGAGATCGGCAGGGTCGCCGTCGGCTCTGCGGTGGGAATCACGGCGGGATCGCCGTAGACCACTCCCCCACTCGAGGCCAGCAGGACCCGTTTCACGCCGCCGCGGCTCGCCCCAGCGAGGATGTTGGCAAACCCCACGAGGTTGATCGAGGCGTCGGTGGCCGGATCATCGACGGAGACCCGCACATCGATCTGTGCCGCCTGATGGTTGACGACGTCGAAGCCGCCGTCGGCGATCGCCTCACGCGCTTCGGCTGAGCGAACATCGGCCTCGATGAAGGTGGCGCGGTCGGGAACCTGCTCCCGCTTGCCGCGGGAAAGATCGTCGAGGCAGGTCACCGACCAGCCGGCGGCAAGATAGGCCTCGGCGATGTGCGAACCGATGAAGCCGGCACCGCCGGTGATCAGAACGGAACCGCTCATGTGCGACCTCAACGGCGGGCGCCGGAGGCGCCCGCCCTTTGGAGTGAAGGGTGCTGTTGGGAGGGAAAGATAGCGGGGGCAGCGGCCACGCCCGCTACGGCAGGGTGGCGACCCGCACGACCGGTGTCCCGGACACGATCTCCGGGGCCAGAATCTTGTTCAACCGAATGGTGCTGCTGCGGGCATTGACGTGGATCACCTGCCCGGTGGCCAGCAGTGCCTCGCTGTCATCGGCGGCGTTCAGCCCGGGTCCCGCGTGCCGTCGCAGCTGGACGAAATCACCGACCGCCATCCCGTCGCCGCGGCCCAGGTCGATGAAGAGCTGACCGAAGGAGGTCAGCAATTCACGTGGCTTGGGCGGCCCGATCACGGCACCGGCCGGCCCACTGGGGGTCGCGACCGGATCAACGTCACCCGGATCGGGGAGGGACGCGAGCGGCAGCACCGATTGCCCCGGACGGATCGGCCCGTAGATGGCGAGCACCCTGGTCGCGGTCTGCCCCGCCTCTCGGCCGACAACCTCCATCAGGCCGGTGGGAGAGACCACCACCCCCCAGCCCTTGGGGCCTGGGGTGACGACCACCGTCATCACGGTGTCACCCACCCGGTAGTTCCCACCGATCGGCGGACGCACGGCGAAGGCCAGGCCGATCTCGGTGACCGCCGGGAATCCACCCGAGCGCACCTGCTGCGGCGTGATCGGCCCAATGGCCTCGCCGAACGGCATCACCCGATCCTCAGTGAGGAAGGTCGCGGCGCGGACCTCACCCATGCGGACGGGATGATAGGGCCGCGACGTGTAGGCCATGAGCGCATTCTCAGGGCCGTCGTCGTGCCGAAGGAAGTCAGGTGTGGTGTGCTGGGCTGCCAGTGGGACCGCAAGGCAGAGCCCGGTGAGCACAAGCATGATGGGGCGCATCATTTCCCTCCAGAGGGCGTGGACAGGCCCAGACACGCGACAGATTTCGTGCCGAAGCGCCGGGAACCGAGCAGAGACCGAAGTATCGTCCGCTCGGCGCCCGAGCCCAACCCCATCAGGGGCCCGCGGCCTAGAACGGCAGGTCGTCGTCCTCGGCATCGAGGGCGTCCGGGAAGTCATCGAACGACCCGCCCTTGCCCTTCCCCTTGGCCGGGCGATCGGAGGCTGCGGAGGCACCGGCGCGCGACGAGCCGCCACTCCACGACCCACCTTCGTCACCACCCCGCCCGCCGAGCAGGATCAACTCACGGCACCGAATCTCGGTGGTGTACTTCTTCTGGCCGTCCTTGTCTTCCCAACTGCGATACTCGATCTCGCCCTCGATGTAGAGCTTCTCGCCCTTCTTGCAGTAGCGCTCGGCGATATCGGCCAGCTGCTGGCCGACCTTGTTGTTCCAGCAGATCACCCGATGCCATTGGGTGTTCTCCTGGCGCTGGCCGTCGGCGCCCTTCCACTGGCGCGAGGTGGCGAGGGAGAGGGTGGCCACCCGGCCGCCGTTGGAGGTGCTGCGCACCTCCGGGTCGGCGCCGAGGTTGCCGATCAGGATCACCTTGTTGAGGGACTTGCTCATCTGTAGCTCCAGCGAAGGTCATGCGTCATGGTCGGTCGGTGACGGTGCCAACAAAGTAGCACCGGTGTGCGAAGGGCCTCCGGCATCTCAGCGCATCTCGGTCCCGGTCACCGCATCGAGGCGGCAGGAGAGGAGCAGCGCATCCTCGGTCGGTCGCCGATAATAGCCCCGGCGGACACCGACCGCGATGAAGCCCGCGGCCTCGTACATCCGCCGGGCGCCGAGGTTGTTCGCGCGCACCTCCAGCCAGACCGAGCGCGCGCCACGGGCCCGCAACGCCGAGAGGACCTGGTCGAGCAGCCGACGCCCCAGGCCACGTCGGCGCATCGCCGGCGCCACCGCGATGGTCAGGATCTCGGCCTCATCCGTGACGACCCTGGCCACCACCGAGCCGACCAGCCGACCGCCCTCGTCGGCGGCCACGAGCGCCACAGCCGCCCCGTCGGCGATCGCCTCGGCGATCATCGCCGGTGACCAGGGATCGCTGAACGCTGCCGCTTCGAGCAGGGTCAGCTCGCCGAGGTCAGCCGGGACGGAAGGTCGAATCCGGAAGGGGTCGACCATGTCGTCTTTCCCAGACCGCCTGTGCCTCGGCGGGCCGCCCGTAGTGGGGCCGCCAGGCACTCGGCTCGGCCACCGGGACCGTGCCACCGGCCATGGTGCCCAATCGCAGCAGCGCCCGTGCGTCGGGGAGCGCCAGCTCACCCGTCACGGGACGGCAACGGGTCGCCACGGCGACCGCCTCGATGAGTGGCTCGGGCATGCTCCCCACCACCACATCGACGGGACCGAACTCGGCGAGTGCCGCCGGAGGGAGGGCCCGAGGGGCCACCCCCACGGGCATCACCGCCGTGGCCGAGACGCGCCAGCAGCCAGCGTAGAGTTCGCCGCGCAGGGCATCGGCGAGCGCCAGCACCGTCCCTCCGGCCGCCGGGGCGTGGGCCACGGCCCGAATCAACAGCGAGGGTGCAACCTCCCACACCATCCCCTGGCGATGCCATGCCAAGGCCTGCGCCACCGCACCGGCCACCCGCAGCCCCGTGAACGACCCGGGTCCATCGCCGGTGAGCACCCGGGTGATGTCAGCCGGTGTCGCCCCGAGTTCCCCGAGCGCCTCGTCGATCACCCCGAGGACCTCGCGGGCGTGCCGGCGCGGCCCGTCGATCGCGCGGGAGACCACCGCCCCGCCGGCCGTGACCGCCACCGTGCAGCGGCTGGTGGCACAATCGAGCGCCAGGGTCAGCATCGCGTCACCTCCACCCGGCGGGTGTCATCGTCGTCATGATCCAGGCGCACCGTGCAGTGCGCAGCCGGCGCCCACGCCCCGGCCCGCTCAGGCCACTCGATGAGGAGCACATCGGCCTCGGACAGCTCCTCCCAGTCGAGGTCGGCCGCCTCCTCGGGGTCCCGCAACCGGAAGCAGTCGAGGTGCCAACTGTCACCCCGACGCCCCGGATACCGATGCGCCAACGCATAGGTCGGCGACGTCGCGGCGACGGTGCACCCCCGCGCCTCGGCAAACGCCCGAACGAAGGTGGTCTTCCCGGCCCCCAGCGGACCCTCGAGCCAGACCACCGCCCCCGGCGCCAGCTCCCGAGCGAGGTCGGCAGCGAGGGCCTTCAGCCCCGGCTCGGTCAACACCGTGATGCTCATCCCCGCCTCGCCGGCCGCCGCACGCTCGGCGCGGAAGCAGCTCGAAGATCATTCAGTTGGTCGCGCAGCATCGCCGCGAGCTCGAACTCGAGGTTGGCCGCCGCCTCGCGCATCTGCTGCTCGAGGGCGGCCATCGCCACCGCACGCTGTGCCGGGTCCCGCAGGTCGAACGATGGCTCGGCCTTGGGCTTCCGGGCATCGGGACGCTCGCTCCGCGAATCGGCCACCCGGGTCGACAGTCGCACCTCGTCGAGCGACTTGACGATCGACATCGGCGTGATGCCGTGCTCAACATTGTGGGTACGCTGCCGTTCGCGACGACGGTCCATCTCGTCGAGGGCCCGCTGCATCGACCCGGTGATCCGGTCGGCGTAGAGGACCGCGCGGCCATTGACGTGCCTGGCAGCTCGCCCGACCGTCTGGATCAGTGCCCGATCACTGCGCAGGAACCCCTCCTGATCCGCATCGAGAATCGCCACCAAGGAGACCTCGGGGAGGTCGAGCCCCTCGCGCAGCAGGTTGATCCCCACCAGGACGTCGAACTCGCCGAGCCGGAGCCCCCGCAGGATCTCGACCCGTTCGATCGCATCGATGTCGGAGTGCAGGTAGCGCACCCGCACCCCGGCCTGCTGCAGGTAGTCGGTGAGGTCTTCCGACATCCGCTTGGTCAGGGTGGTCACCAGCACCCGCTCATGCCGCTGCTCGCGCAGCCGAATCTCGGCAAGGAGGTCGTCGACCTGTCCGGTCACCGGACGGATCTCCACCTCGGGGTCGACCAGCCCGGTCGGTCGGATGATCTGCTCGACGATCGTGCCACCCGAGAGCTGCAGTTCGAGGTCGCCGGGGGTGGCGGAGAGGTTGATCATCTGGGGAACCAGGCCAATGAACTCCTCGAACCGGAGTGGCCGGTTGTCGAGGGCACTCGGCAGCCGGAACCCGTACTCGACCAGGTTGAGCTTGCGGGCACGGTCGCCGTTGAACATCCCGGTGATCTGGGGCAGTGACACGTGGGATTCGTCGACCACCACCAGGAAGTCCTCCGGGAAGTAGTCGATCAGGCACGCCGGCCGTTCCCCCTCCCGACGTCCGGCCAGGTGCCGGGAGTAGTTCTCCACCCCGGCGCAGGTGCCGACCTCCAGCATCATCTCGACGTCGAAGGTGGTGCGCGACTCCAACCGCTGGGCCTCGAGCAACTTGCCGGCCGAACGCAGCATGGTGAGCCGCTCGGCAAGTTCGTCGCGGATGCGCGCGACGGCCCGCTCCACCGTGGCCCGCTCGGTCACGAAGTGCTTCGCCGGGTAGATCGCCATCCGGTCGAGTTGGCTGATGGCATCCCCGGTCAGCGGATGG
>JAHEFN010000034.1:9391-13169 GCA_024640185.1 Gemmatimonadota bacterium
CCGCTCGACCTCATCGCCGAACAGCTCGACGCGCACCCCCTGCTCGTCGTAGGCTGGGTAGATCTCCACCGTGTCACCACGAACCCGGAAGGTGCCGGGATCGAACGACGCGTCGTTGCGGTGGTACTGGATCGAGACGAGGTCCTGGAGGATGCTGTCCCGGCTGCGGGTCTCCCCGACCTCCACCCCGACCATCAGCGCACGATAGGCCGCCGGATCGCCGAGGCCATAGATCGCCGACACCGTGGCGACGATCACCACGTCATCGCGTTCCATCAGCGACGAGGTCGCCCGCAGGCGCAGCGACTCGATGTCCTGATTGATCGAGGCATCCTTCTCGATGTAGACATCGGTGGCGGGGACGTAGGCCTCGGGCTGGTAGTAGTCGTAGTAGGAGACGAAGTACTCGACCGCGTTGCCGGGGAGAAACTGCTTCAACTCGCCATAGAGTTGCGCCGCGAGGGTCTTGTTGTGCGACATCACCAGGGTCGGCTTGCCGTAGTTGGCGATCGTGTGCGCCAAGGTCATCGTCTTGCCCGACCCGGTCACCCCGAGCAGCGTCTGGTAGGGATCCCCACGACGCAGGCCGGCGGTCAGCTCCGCGATGGCGCGAGGCTGGTCACCAGCGGGCGAAAACGGGGCGCGGACCTCGAACGTGGGCATCCCGCAAATATATACAGATTTTCGGGAAATGTTCGGTGGTCAACTGACGCCGAGCTTCGTCAGCAGCCGGCGGTGGCCGGGGGCGACTGCCATGCAGGAGAGGCGGCTCTGCCGCACCAGGGCGAGCTGGGCCAGTGCCGGCACCGCCTTGATCGCCGCGAGGGTCACCGGGGCCTTCAGGGGGCGGACGGCCTGGATGTCGATCACCACCCGCTTGGGGTCATCGAGGGCGGGATCGGGATACGCCTGCCGAACCACCTTGGCGATCCCCACGATCGCCTTGCCGACATTGGAGTGGTAGATGAGCACCTCATCGCCGCGCTGCATCTCGCGGAGCACCATGAGGGCCTGGGCGTTGGCCACACCATCCCAGACGGTCCGCTTGTCGCGCACCAGGTCGTCGAAGGCGTAGACGGTCGGTTCGGTCTTGAGGAGATAGCTGGTCATCAGGGGAGAATAATCGTCTCTCGTCGCTACGGCCCCTGCGCCTCCCGGCGCTCGACGCTGGTGACGCCCTTCACCCGCCGGATCGCCTTGAGCACCTTGGCCAGATGCGGCAGGTTGTCGACCTCCACATAGACGGTGCCGTACGCACTGCCATCCTTGCTCTGCAGGTCGGCGCCCCGAATGTTGGTCCCGGTCTGGGAGATCGTCTGCATCACGTCGGCGTAGAGACCTCGTCGATCCTCACCGCTGAGCGCCAGGCGGACGGCGTACGATTCCCCGCTCTGCTCGTGCCAGTCGATTTCGACGCGTCGGTCCAGGTCGGTGAGGGTGAGCAGGTTGGGGCAATCGGCGCGATGGATCGAGATCCCCCGCCCCTGGGTCACGTAACCGACCACCGGGTCGCCGGGGACCGGCTGGCAGCACTGGGCATAGCGCACCATCAGCCCGTCGGCCCCCTGCACCCTGATCCCGCGTCCCAGCCGGATCCGGTCGATCACCCGGCCGAACATCGTTGGGGGCTTCTCGGCGAGTTCCTCCCCGGTCAACGCCGGGAAGATCGCCTTCATCACCTGGCCGAGTGACAGGTCGCCCCGCCCCAGGGAGACCGCGAGCATGTGGGCGTCCTCGAGGTTGAGCGCCCGGCCGGCGGCATCCAGCTGCTGATCGTCGGGCGTGCTGAGGCGTCGCCGCTTGAGCTCGCGGGCCAGGAGGTCGTGCCCCAGTTGGGCCGAGACCGTCTCCTCCTCCTGCCGGATCCAGTGCTTGATCTTGCTGCGGGCTCGCCCGGTCCGCACGTGCGCCAACCAGTCGCGCGAGGGCTTGGCCTGCTTCGAGGTCAACACCTCCACCGTGTCGCCATTCCGCAGTTCGCGGTGCAGCGGGGCGATCCGGCCATTGACCCGGGCGCCGGAGGTGCGGAGCCCGACGTCGGTGTGCACGTGGAAGGCGAAATCGATCGCCGTGGCCCCCCTCGGCATCTGCTTGACATCACCCTGGGGGGTGAAGACGAAGATCTCGTCGTGGTAGAGGTCGACCTTGAGGAACTCGAGGAAATCCTCCGGCGAGGCGCTCTCCTGCTGCAGCTCGAGGAGCTGGCGGAACCAACCGAGCTGGTCACCGAGGGTGTCGGCCGACTGGTCGCCCCCCTTGTAGAGCCAGTGCGCCGCGATACCGTACTCGGCGGTGCGGTGCATCTCCCGGGTTCGGATCTGGATCTCGAAGAGCTGACCGCCGGGCCCGAAGATGGTGGTGTGCAGCGATTGGTAGCCGTTGCTCTTGGGAGAGGCGATGTAGTCCTTGATCCGCTCCTGCAACGGGGTCCAGACGTGGTGGATGACCCCGAGGACGTGGTAGCACTCGGGGACATCGGGGACGATCACCCGCATCGCCATCAGGTCATAGATCTCATCGAACGGCTTGTCGCGCTTCTTCATCTTCTGGTAGATCGACCAGAGATGTTTCGGTCGACCACCCACCTCGTACTCCGCGATCCCCGCCCGCTTCAGCTCCTCCTCGAGCGGCAGCCGCAGCCGTTCGATCGTTTCCTGCCGCTCGGCACGCTGCGCGGCGACCTGGTCGGCCAGCTCGCGGTAGTCCTCGGCCTCGAGGAACGAGAAGGCGAGGTCCTCGAGCTCGGCCTTGACGTTGGCCATGCCGAAGCGATGCGCCAGCGGGGCGTAGATCTCGCGGGTCTCGGTGGCGATGCGACGCTGCCGGTCCTCCGACAGGTGCTCCAGGGTGCGCATGTTGTGGAGCCGGTCGGCCAGCTTGATGATGATGACCCTGGCGTCCTTCGCCACCGATAGCAGGAGCTTGCGGTAGTTCTCCGACTGCGCCTCGGCCGAGGAGCGGAAGGTGAGGTGGGAGATCTTGGTGAGGCCATCGACCAGCGCCGCCACCTCGGGACCGAACTCCTTGGCGATCGCCTCGGTGGTGACATCGGAGTCCTCGACCACGTCGTGCAGCAGGGCGGCACAGATCGAGGTGGTGTCCACCAGCAGTCCGGCGAGGATCGAGGCCACCGCGATCGAGTGCTCGACGAAGTCCTCACCGCTGATCCGCTTCTGGCCACGGTGGGCCGCGGCGGAGTAGCGCAGCGCCCGATCGATCAGGGGCATGTCGAGCCGGTCGGCGTACTTCTCCATGGTGGCGAAGAACGTCGGCGACAGCTCGACCAGGGAGGAAAGGGCAACGTCGTTCACAACAATCCCGCGGTGGCAAAGGAGAGGTGGCGGTCACCCGCCACGATCACGTGATCGTAGACCGGAAGATCGAGCAGTCGCCCGGCGGCCACCAGCTGCCGTGTCACCGCGCGATCCTCCGCCGACGGGGTCGGATCCCCACTCGGATGATTGTGCACCAGGATGATCCCCGCGGCCGCCTCGGCGATCGCCGCCCGGAAGACCTCCCTCGGATGCACCAACGAACTGTCCAACAGGCCGCGGGTGACCAGGACCTCCCGGATGACCCGTGAGCGGGTGTCGAGCGCCAACAGGTGAAACTCCTCGACCTCGAGGTCACGGAGGGCGGCGCCCACCAGCCGAACCACGTCCGCCGGTGACTTGATCTGGGGCGAGGCCGGCCGGGCCTCGCCATCAAGCCTGAGCGCCAGCTCAAGCGCCGCCAACAACCGGGCCCCCTTGGCCGGGCCGATCCCGGTCGTCCGCAA
>JAHEFN010000269.1 GCA_024640185.1 Gemmatimonadota bacterium
AGCTCCACCCTGCCCTCCCTGCTGCCGGCTGGTCGATCCTCTCGATCGCGGCGGGCCTGACCCTGCTCTGGTGGGCCCTGCTGGGACTCTCCTACCTCACCGGACGGGCGATGCTCCCGGCTTGGCTGGCCGAGCGGGGGCTCTTCCTTCGGGTGATGTCATTCACCTCGAAGGTGGCCTCGTGGTTTGGTCGACGCGACTGGGTGGAGAATGCCGCGGTCAAGGTCTACAACGCGCTGGCGTTGGTGCGCACCCGCACGGTCAAGGCGGGCGAGTTGCTGCTGCTGGTGCCACGTTGCCTCTCACGCGCCACCCTCGACCGAGTCCTGGAGATGGCCGGCCGCTACGAAGTGCCGGTGTTCGTGGCGACCCGCGGCCAGTTGGCGCGCCGGGTCATCCGCGAGCGGCGTCCCCGTGCCGTGGTGGCCGTGGCCTGCGAACGGGACATGGTCACCGGCCTCCACGACGTCGCCGCCAAGCTCCCGGTACTGGGACTCACCATGACCCTGCCGGCCGGCCCCTGCAAGGATGCCGAACTCGACTATCCGACCCTCGAACGGTACATGGCCGCCTTCGTCGGACCGGCCTGACGGTCCCCCGCGTTCACGGCAACGGCTCGCCGTATGCCGCCCGCAGCTTCAGCAACACCTCCCGCAGTCGCGCCGCGACCGGATGCCACTCCGGGACCACCTTGTCGAGTTCCCGACCGGGGAGCGACGGGTTGGCCGCGGCCCGGTAGACGATCTCGACCGTGACCACACTGTGGTTGGCCCTTCCCGGCTCGACGAAGCCCCGCAGCTTGACGACGTTGATGCCGAGCGGGCGTTCGCTGGTGGGCAACATCGAAACGCCGTTGAACCAGCCCGTCTCGAGCCAGCCATCGTCGGGTTCGGTGCGGCGCACCGGAAACGAGTCGGCATCGAGCGCCACGGCGAGCGCCCTCGTCGCCTGCGGCAACTCGAGCTCGAGTTCGAGGCGCGGTGCCTCCAGCAACGGCGTCAGGTCGGGGCGGGTACTGGAGGGGTAGCAGGCCAGTGCCGCGAGGGAGACGAGAGCCAGGGTGGATCTCATGACTTGTCGCCGATCGCCTTGCGGACTTCCCGGGTGATCTCTCGCACCACGCTGCCGACGTCCTCTGCCAGACCACCGACCCGCCGGACCGGTGGCGGGACCTTGAGCAGTGGTTGCTGCTCGAGGTGATCGAGGACCCGTTCAAGACCGAGCCGGGTGCGTTGGGCCACCGGCCGATAGAGTCGGGTGACGAGCCAACCCAACCCCAGCGACGGCACCACTGTCGCGGCCATCAGCAACTCCGGGGCGCCGAGGATCGCGGCCGTCATCGCGGCCGCGCCGAGCCCACCCGTCAACGCCGCTCCCCCGGCGACATACCCCGCTCGGACGCCGCGCAGCTCCGCAACCAGCGTGACATGACAGAAGTCGGATTCCAATGGAGTCAGGACGGCCGTCACGGTCTTCGCCCGATCGAGGTAGGGCCGGGTCCCCTTGGCGCTGAGCGCCCAGCCCACGCGCCGCATGGCGGCGGCGAACGATCCCGCCTGTTCCCAGCTGATGAGCCCCGGGGTGGACCGCTGGACCGTGAGGACCTCGTGACGATCGAGGAAGGTCCGCAACGACAGGCTGATGGTCTCCTGACTCCCCTGGACCACCCGGGCTGCGGAGACGGACCCCGGGGCGAGGAACCGATCGAGCGCTCCCTCGCCCTCAAGGGCCGCGGGTCGTGACCGTTCCTCGATCAGCGCCTGCCGCATCTGGCTCTCCGGGATGCCGACCTCGACGCCCAGCGCCAGCACCTCCTCTTCGCTGAGGCCCTCGGCGAGGTCATGGCGGTGAGCCTGAATCTCGGTCGCTCGGTGCAGCACGCGGTCGATCGCCTGACGATCGAGTCGGACGGGCAGGTGCTCGTTCATCTCGAGGACCTCATCAGCCGAACCCCTCGACCACCACGGCGATCCCCTGCCCACCACCGATGCACGCGGCTCCGAGACCGAACCCCCCACCGCGCCCCCGCAGGGCGTGCAGGAGGTGGGCCGTGATGCGCGCGCCACTGGCGGCGAGCGGATGGCCGATCGCGATCGCACCACCGTGAATGTTGGTCCGGCGCCGGTCGAGTCCGAGTTCATGTTCGACCGCGAGGTACTGGGCCGCGAAGGCCTCGTTGATCTCGACGAGATCCATCGCCCGCAGCGGCATGCCGGCACGCTGCAACGCCTGTCGCGCCGCCGGGACCGGACCGATCCCCATTTCGGTGGGCGGCACCCCGGCCACCCCCCAGGACACCAGCCGCCCCAGCGGCTCCAACTCCAGCAGATCCGCGCGGTCCCGCGTCGTGAGGACCATCATCGCGGCGCCGTCATTGATGCCCGATGCCGTGCCGGCGGTCACCGTGCCGCCCTTGCCGGTGATCGCCGGCAAGCGCGCCAGCGCCTCGGCGGTGGTGCGCGGTCGCATGTGCTCGTCCGCGGCCCAGGCAACCTCTTCCCCGGTCTTGCGATCTCGCACGCCGACGGGGGTCATCTCGTTGTCGAATGCCCCAGCGTCCCAGGCGGCCGCGGCAGCCTCCTGCGACCGGACCGCATACGCCTCGCACGCCTCGCGGGAGATCCCGTACTTGAGGGCCAGGGTCTCGGCGGTATCGGCCATCGAGCAGCCGGCGTGGGAATCGCGCAGTCCCTCGAACAGCGCATCTTCGAGCGGCGGTGATGGGCCGAACCGCAGTCCCCAGCGAGCGCCCCGCACCACATGGGGCGCCTGGCTCATCGACTCCGTGCCGCCGACGAGGACGGCGCTCGCCTCCTCGAGTCGCAGCCGATGGGCACCCTGGATCACCGCCTCAAACCCGGAGCCACAGAGGCGGTTGACGGTGACCGCCGGGGTGGAGACGTCAAGTCCACTGCGAAGGGCGATGTGACGCGCGCAGTACATCGCATCAACGGAGGTCTGCAGGGCGTTGCCGACGATGACGTGATTGACTTGCTCGCGCGCGAGCCCGCTCTGCTCGAGCGCGGCGTTCGCGGCGATGACGCCGAGGTCGGTGGCACTGAAGTCCTTGAGGGTGCCGCCGAACGCCCCGAAACCGGTCCGAACCGCTGCGCAAAAGACGATCTCAGACATGCCGATCCCCCGATCGAGCGCGCGCAACGCCCCCGCGGGGCATCATCACCTTCGCCGGGGCGCTCAGGCGACGGCTCAACTCGACTCCAGTCCGGCACCACACTCCGGACAGTGCTTCCATTGGCGTTCGACCACGGTGCCACAGGCGACGCACTGCGGCGCACGCTGATCGGCACCACACTCGACACAGAAGTTGATGGTCCGACCACTGGGGAACGGGGTGGTGCACTGCCAGCAGCATCCCTCGGGCGGCGTGAACGCCACACCAGTGAGGAACTCCGCCGGCGGATCATCCGGGGTCGCCTTGGGGCTCGCCGGGGGGTCCTCGTGACGCCGGATCGGGATCACCCCCGACTCACGCTCTCCGGCTCGGTCGGCCAGCTCCGCTCCCTCGAGGGGTTCCGTCGCCTCGTCGTCGTCCTCGACGACCGGCTGCTGGGGCAGCGGCCGCACGCCATCGAGCCGGCTGACGGCGTCGTCGGAGAACGAGATCGTCGCACTGCGGAGCAGCTGCAGCTGGTCGAGGTCGGGAATCTTCTCGGCAAGGGTTGCCCTGGCCATCTCGCCCGCCTCCG
>JAHEFN010000270.1 GCA_024640185.1 Gemmatimonadota bacterium
CACCTGGGTGTGCTCCTCGGCGGGGCGGTCGAACGTCGAGAAGATGACCTCACCCTTCACCGATCGCTGCATGTCGGTGACCTCTTCGGGCCGCTCGTCGACGAGCACGACCATGAGGTGGCACTCGGGGTTGTTGACCGCGATCGAGTTGGCGATCTCCTTGAGGACGGTCGTCTTGCCCGCCTTTGGCGGCGAGACGATGAGTCCACGCTGGCCCTTCCCGATCGGGGAGATCAGATCGACGATCCGGGCCAGGACGTGATTCGGCTGGCCGTCCACCTCGAGGCGGAGCCTCTGATCCGGGAACAATGGGGTGAGGGAGCCGAACTTGGGCCGCTTGCGGGCGTCCTCGACGCTCAACCCGCTGACGAGCTCGATGCGAGTCAGCGCTGGGAACTTCTCCTTCGAGCGCGGCGGCCGGATCGGCCCGCTCACGATGTCGCCCTTGCGGAGCCCGAACTTGCGAACCTGGCTCGCGGAGACGTAACAGTCCTTCTCGCCGGGCAGATACCCGGTGACGCGGAGGAACCCGTAACCCTCGGGGAGGATGTCGAGGATGCCCTCGCGGACCTCGAGCTCGCTCTCGTCCTGCTGCTGGTTGCCGCCGCCCTGCCCGCTGCGGTTGCGATTGCGGTTGCGACGCTGATTGTTCCCCTGACCGTCACGGTTGCCACCGTCCCGGTCCCTGCCGTCGCGATTGCCGCCGTCGCGGCTGTTCTGACGACCCTGGTTGTTGGAGCCATTCGACCCGGACGTCGTGTCGTCGGAGTCGTCACTGTCGGCGTCCGACCCTTCGGAGGCATCACTCGAGCGGTGGTCCTCGATCTCGGGCAGATCGACGGGGGCGGGCTCGTCGCTCACCTCGAAGTCGTCGGAGCCGAGAATGGCTGCGATGAGCTTCGACTTCTGCATCGTGTCGTGCTCGTCGATGTCGAGCGACGCCGCGATCGTCCGCAGCTCGTCGAGCTTCTTCCCCTGAAGGCTGGCTCTCGTGGTCATCGGTCTCCCTCTCCGGGCCTACG
Source organism: Gemmatimonadota bacterium (assembly GCA_024640185.1). Classification (GTDB taxonomy): domain Bacteria; phylum Gemmatimonadota; class Gemmatimonadetes; order Gemmatimonadales; family GWC2-71-9; genus Palsa-1233. The sequence continues at coordinate 1,023 of JAHEFN010000270.1, forward strand.
CGTCGCGTCGCTCAGCGAGCGACTGCTGGTAGGCGTCCCAATCACGGTTGAACCGCTCGTTGCCGATGTCGGTGAGCGGATGGTTGAACAGCTTGTCCATGACGTCGAACGGCATCGTGGCGGCGTCGGCGCCGAGCTTGGCCGACTCGACGACGTGCTGCGGATGCCGCAGGCTGGCCGCCAGTATCTGTGTGTCGTAGCCCTGCATCTCGTAGATCTCGGATATCTCGGCGAGCAGTGCAAGACCATCGTTGGCGATGTCGTCCACCCGACCGAGGAACGGCGACACGAACGTGGCCCCGATCGACGCGGCGAGGATCGCCTGGGCGGGCGAGAAGACGAGCGTGACGTTGATCGGGATGCCCTCGGCCGTGAGGCGGGCACCAGCCGAGACCCCGGCCCGCGTGAGCGGGACCTTGATCACGACGTTGTCGGCGATCTCGACGAGCTCGCTCGCCTGAGCGAGCATGTCTTCGGGTGTGTCAGCGACGACCTCGGCCGACACCGGTCCGGAGACGATGTCGGTGATTGCCTTGATGAGGTCGTGGAACTCGAGGCCTTCTTTGGCCGCGAGGCTCGGGTTGGTGGTGATTCCACCAAGAATGCCCCAGGAATGGGCGGTTTCGATGTCGGCGACGTGCGCCGTGTCGAGGAACAGCTTCAAAAGGTCCTCCAGAACGCGCTGTGCGGGTCGGAGGCTGCGCACGCGAAACGTCGGTGCCGGCCTCCGGGGAATCGGGTGATCTACCCGATGGAGACAGTGTAGATGGTCGGCGCGCCTTCGCAAAGGCGCTCGGCTCGGTGAGCCGGAACCCGGCCCCCGCGAACCCCTACCAGCCGATTGCGGCTCTCACCGCGGAGACCGTTGGCTCGACCGGCTCGAGGTCCATATCGGTATCGACCGCCGTCCCGGGGTCCTTGAGTCCATGCCCCGTGAGAGTGCAGACGACCGGACCATCCGGCAGGTCGTCGCGGTACGCCAGCAACCCTGCGACCGATGCTGCGGACGCCGGCTCACAGAAGACCCCCTCACCGGCCGCCAGCAGGTCGTAGGCGGCGAGGATCTGTTCGTCGGTGACGGCATCGATGCGCCCATCCGACTCGTCTCTGGCCGTGATCGCGGCATCCCAGGATGCCGGGTGGCCGATCCGGATCGCAGTGGCGATCGTCGCCGGCTCGTCCACGGCCTCACCATGGACGAGTGGTGCTGCGCCCGCCGCCTGGAACCCCCACATGCGGGGGGATGCCCCCGCCGCGCGGTAGCCCTTCCAGTGCGCCGTGATGTTCCCGGCATTCCCGACCGGGAGGCAATGGACCGCAGGAGCCGATCCGAGCACCTCGATCACCTCCCATGACACCGTTTGCTGCCCTTCGATCCGATCTGGGTTCACCGAGTTGACCAGGGCGACGTCGTCCCCGGCCAACTCACGCACGACGCGGAGCGCATCGTCGAAGTTGCCGTCAACCGCGATCACGGTGGCGCCGTGGCGGATCGCCTGAGCCAGTTTGCCGAGCGCCACGTTTCCGGCGGGCAGGACGACGATTGCCTCCATTCCCCCGCGCGCGGCATATGCGGCAGCCGATGCGGAGGTGTTGCCGGTGGACGCGCACACCACCGCCCGCGCCCCACGAGCGAACGCCTTGGACACGGCCATCGTCATCCCCCGGTCCTTGAACGACCCGGTCGGGTTGGCTCCCTCGACCTTGAGGAAGACTTCGCGGCGGACCATGTCGGACAGATTGGGGGCAGGGACCAGAGGTGTGTTTCCCTCGAGCAGGGTGATCGCCTCGACCTCCGGCCCGATGTCGAGGCGATCCCGATACCGATCGATGAGCCCGGCCCAGGACATCAGGATCCTGCCTCGACCCGGATGACCGACGCGACATCCGAAACGACGTCGAGCGATCGAAGGGTGGCCAGGGCCGCCTGTTGCGAACGCTCGGGCGCACCATGAGTGACGATGAGCAACGAAGCCCGGCCACCCGTGCCTTCCTGCCGCACGGACCGGATGCTGACCCCGGCGTCGCCGAATGCAGCGGCGATGCGCGCCAGCACACCGGGGCTGTCGGTGACATCCAGCCGGAGGCACCACCTCGTCTCGATGTCGCCGAAGTCCATGACGGCTCCCGGCGCGACCTTGATGCGTGGCGCGACCTCGGAGCCCGCCAAATGCTCGCGTGCAGCATCGATGACGTCACCGAGGACCGCCGTGGCCGTCGGCTCGCCCCCCGCCCCTGGGCCGGCGAAGAGCAACTGCCCGACCGAAGCACCCTCGATGAAGATCGCATTCGTGGCACCCCGGATCGCGGCCAGAGGGTGCGACGTCGGCAACATCACCGGATGGACGCGAGCCGAGATCCCCTCCGCTCTCCTCTCGCACACCGCCAGGAGGCGGATCGCGCAGCCGAGTTCGCCGGCCGCCGTGAAATCGGCTGGAGAGATCGCGGTGATGCCCTCGGTGTGGATCGAGTCCACGTCCACCCAGGTTCCGAAGGCGAGCCCGGCCAGGATCGCCGCCTTCGCTGCAGCATCGGCACCTGACACGTCCGCAGTCGGGTCGGGCTCTGCAAATCCGAGCCGTTGCGCGGCGTCGAGCGCCTCCGGGTACCCGACGCCGCGTTCGGCCATCGAGGTGAGGATGTAGTTGGTCGTCCCGTTGACGATGCCCAGC
>JAHEFN010000035.1 GCA_024640185.1 Gemmatimonadota bacterium
GCCTACACCACCCTGCAGGAGCGGGCCACCCAGATCTCCCATGCCAACACCGGCAAGCTGATGGGGGAATACGAACCGGTGATCGGCACGATCCTTCGGAAGGTGGCGATGGAGGAGGCCCGGCACTTCTCCTTCTACCGGCGGATCTTCACCGAGATCCTGGCCCGGGACCCCAACGAGGCCCTGCACTCGGCCTCGCTCGTGATGCCGGCGATCGACATGCCGGGGATCACCATCCCGGGATTCAAGGAATTCGCCGAGGTGATTCGCCGATCGGGGATCTACGGCCCACGGGACTACCTCGCCATCGTCCAGAACCAGATCGCCCACTGGAGGATCGAGGCCATCGACGGTCTCGACGAGATCGGCCGCAAGGCCCAGGAACGGATCCTCGAAATCCCGGCCAGACTCCGTCGGATCGCTGAACTCATGGAGGCCCGCTCGCGTGCCAAGACTTTCGCCTTCGACGTGGCCTTCGCCCGTGAATTCGCGCTCGAGTAGATGAACGCCATGGACATCTGGTTCCCGCGAATTCTCGACGGCGCCGGCTACCTGGTGGGCGTGGCGTTCCTTCTCGCGGCCCTCGTCGCCGTGACCCACTGGGCCGTCCGGCAGAACCACCTCGCCGCATTCGGGGGCTGGGCCACCTTCGTCCGTCGCTGGAGCGACCCGCCGCTCAAGGCGATCGAACGCCGGCTCCTGGGCGCGGGGGGCAACCCCCAACACGCCCCCTACTGGCTGATGGGCGGCATTGTCGTCGGCGGGTTGGTCCTCATCGAACTGCTGAAGTTCATCCTCGGCTTCCTCTACCGCCTCGCCTGGGCGGCTGAGTCGGGACCCGGAGGTCTGCTGCGGATGGGGCTGGACCTCGGCTTCTCCCTGCTGATGTTCGCGTTGCTCGTCCGGGTCTTCTCCTCATGGTTCGGTGGCAGCCGGTACTCGAAGGTCATCCGGTGGAGCTACACCCTCACGGACTGGCTGGTGGAGCCGATCCGCCGGGTGATGCCGACGGTGGGGATGTTCGACCTCTCCCCGCTGGTGGCGTGGCTGGTGTTATCCTTGGTGCGAGGGATGATTCTCTAGGGTCTCGATGGATCACGTGGCGATTTTCGCGACTTGCGGCCACGATAAACAACCTGCTAAGACGCCGCCCGGAGGCGGTCCCTGCCCCCGGGCTTCGTCGCTGGAGCCCCACTGACCGATCCGATCGCCGCGCGTGCCGCGCGCCTCGCCCGCCTCCCGGAGCTGCTTGCCCGGCGGATCTTGCTGCTCGACGGCGCCATGGGGACGATGCTCCAGCGGGCTGCGTTGGAGGACGCCGACTATCGCGGCGCGCGATTCGCCGACCACCCCGGCGAACTCCGTGGCAACCACGACCTGCTGACGCTGACCCGGCCGGAGGTGATCGCCGGTGTCCATGACGCCTACCTCGCGGCCGGCGCCGACATCATCGAGACCAACACCTTCAACGCCACCGCGATCTCGCAGGCGGATTACCAGACCGAGGCGCTGGTCGGAGAGATCAATCGTGCGGCAGCGGCGCTGGGGCGCGCCACGGCGGATCGACATGAGACCAGCGACCGCCCGCGGTTCGTGGCCGGAGTCCTGGGCCCCACCTCCCGAACCGCCTCCCTCTCGCCCTCGGTGGATGATCCGGGTTTCCGGAATGTCACCTTCGCCGAACTGGCGGCGAGCTACACCGAGGCCTGCCGCGGGCTGCTCGACGGCGGTGCGGACCTGCTCCTGGTCGAGACCGTCTTCGATACCCTCAATGCCAAGGCGGCGCTCTTCGCGATCGAAGGGCTCTTCGAGGCGTTGGGGTGGCGGGTCCCGGTGATGGTCTCCGGCACGATCACCGACCGCAGTGGACGGACCCTGTCGGGGCAGACCGCCGAGGCCTTCTGGACCTCGATTGCGCACATCCGCCCGCTGAGCGTCGGGCTCAATTGTGCCCTTGGCCCCGACTTGCTGCACCAACATGTCCAGGACCTCTCCCGGGCCGCGGACAGTCACGTCTCGGCGCACCCCAACGCGGGGCTGCCCAATGCGATGGGCGGCTACGACCTGACCCCCGAGGCGATGGCCGCAGACCTCGGCGCGTGGGCACGCGAGGGGATCGTCAACATCCTCGGCGGCTGCTGCGGCACCACCCCGGACCATATCCGCGCCTTCGCGGACGCGGTGGCCGGCGTCACACCCCGGCGCGTCCCCACCCTGCCACCGCGCACCAGGCTCTCCGGCCTCGAGCGGATGGTGATCGGCCCCGAGACCAACTTCGTGAACGTCGGCGAGCGCACCAACGTGACCGGGTCACGGCGCTTTGCGCGACTGATCCAGGAGGAGCGCCACGAGGCCGCCCTGGAGGTGGCCACCCAGCAGGTCGAGGCCGGGGCCCAGATCGTCGACGTGAACTTCGACGACGCGCTGCTCGACGGCGAGGCGGCGATGACGACTTTCCTCAACCTGATGGCGACGGAACCGGCCATCGCCCGCGTCCCGGTGATGATCGATTCATCGCGCTGGTCGGTGATCGAGGCCGGCCTGCGCTGCCTGCAGGGCAAGGGCGTCGTCAATTCTCTCTCCCTGAAGGAGGGAGAGGGAACCTTCCTCCGGCAGGCGAGGCTGGTGAGACGATACGGTGCCGCCGCGGTGGTGATGGCCTTCGACGAGGCAGGGCAGGCCGAGACCGTCGAGCGGCGGGTGGCCATCCTCGAACGGGCCTATCGGCTGCTGGTGGATGTCGCCGGCTTCGCACCCACCGATGTGATCCTCGACCCGAATGTCTTCGCCGTCGGCACCGGTATCCCCGAGCATGCCGAGTATGGCAACGCCTTCGTCCAGACGGTCGAGCGGCTCAAGGTGCGCTGTCCCGGAGCCCTCATCTCCGGGGGCATCAGCAACGTCTCGTTCGCGTTCCGGGGACATGATGGCATCCGGGAGGCGATGCACGCCGTCTTTCTCGAACGGGCGATCGCGGCGGGGCTCGACATGGGGATCGTCAATGCCGGAGCGATGCCGCTGGTCGATGATCTCGACCCGGCGCTCCGCACCGCCGTGGCCGACGTGCTCTGGAACGGTCGGGACGACGCCACCGATCGACTGCTCGCCCTCGCCGACCGCGCCTCGGGCACGGCGCCCGCGGCCCGCGACACGGCGTGGCGGGCCTTGCCGGTCGGTGAACGGCTCTCCCACGCCCTGGTGCACGGGTTGGTCGACCATATCGAGGCGGACACCGAGGAGGCACGGCTGGCCGTGGACTCACCGCTCTCGGTCATCGAGGGACCCCTGATGACCGGGATGGATCGCGTCGGTGACCTCTTCGCCAGCGGGAAGATGTTCCTCCCCCAGGTGGTCAAGAGCGCCCGGGTGATGAAGCGAGCCGTGGCGCACCTGATTCCCTACCTCGAGGCGGAGCGAAAGGGGACCACCCGCGAGAAGCGGGGACGCATCCTGATGGCCACCGTCAAGGGCGACGTGCACGACATCGGCAAGAACATCGTTGGCGTGGTCCTCCAGTGTAACGAGTGGGAGGTGATCGACCTGGGGGTGATGGTGCCGACGGCACGGATTCTCGAGGTCGCCCGCGCCGAGCAGGTCGATCTTGTCGGCCTGTCGGGACTGATCACCCCCTCCCTCGACGAGATGGCCTTCGTCGCGAGCGAATTCGAGCGCGAGCGGCTCGACATCCCCCTGCTGATCGGCGGGGCGACCACCTCGCGAGCCCACACGGCGCTGCGCATCGCCCCGCGCTACACCGGGCCGGTGGTGCACGTCCTCGATGCCTCCAGAGCGGTGCCGGTCGCGGCGGCCCTGCGGGACCCGGCCCGCCGCGACGACTACGCCCGGCAGATTCGCGATGAGTACGACGAGGTCCGACGCGCTCGCGAAGGCGAGCGCACGGGTCCCCTCCTCTCACTCGCCGAGGCCCGGGCGGCCCGCGGCACGCTCGACCTCGGCCTCGCGGCCACCCAGCCGACCTTCCTGGGTGCGCGCGCGATTGAGGGTTGGTCGATCGCCGAGCTGCGCGACTGCATCGATTGGACGCCGTTCTTCGCGACGTGGGAAATGAAGGGCTCGCACCCCGCCATCCTCGACGATCCCGTCCGGGGTGCGGCCGCGCGTGACCTGTACCGCGACGCCCAACGGCTCCTCGATGAACTGGAGGCGAGCGCCGCCCTCATGCCGCGTGTCGCCCTCGGTTTCTGGCCGGCGGACACCAGCGGCGACGACATCACCCTCTACCGCGACCTCGATCGCACCACGCCGCTGGCGACGGTCCACACCCTCAGGCAGCAGGCACGTCGCACCACCGCGCGGGCCTCGCTCGCGCTCGCCGACTTTGTCGCCCCTCGCCAAGCGGATGTCCCCGACTTTCTCGGGGCCTTTGCCGTCACCACCGGACACGGCCTGGAGCCGCTGGTCGACGCCGCCAAGGCGGCCCACGATGACTACCGCGCGATCATGCTCGCCGCGCTCACCGACCGACTTGCCGAGGCACTCGCCGAACGACTTCACCAGCGGGTGCGGCAGGAGTTCTGGGGATACGCCAGCGACGAGTCACTCGACAACGCCGCCTTGATCCGCGAGCAGTACCAGGGGATCCGTCCGGCCCCCGGCTACCCGGCCTGTCCCGACCACACCGGCAAGGACGTGCTCTTCCGCCTCCTCGAGGCCGAGCCGCTGGCCGGCATGACGTTGACCGAGAGCAGGGCGATGCTGCCCGGCTCGTCGGTCAGCGGCTGGTTCTTCTGGCGCCCGGAGGCACACTACTTCGGCGTCGGTCGCATCGACCGGGATCAGGTCGCCGACTATGCCGCCCGCAAGGGATGGGATCTCGCCACCACCGAGCGTTGGCTGTCGCCCTCACTCGGCTACGATCGGAGTTGATGTGCCCACCCTGCGCGACCTGATCGATGATGGGCGGACCCATGTCCTTGATGGCGCCATGGGGACCCTGCTCCATCATCAGGGTGCCCCCGCGAATGCCTGTTTCGACGAACTCGCCGCTCGACGGCCCGAGCTGGTGACCGCCGCGCATGCCGCCTACGTCGCCGCCGGTGCCCACCTGATCGAGACCAACTCCTTCGGGGCCAACCCGATCAAGCTGGCCAGCCATGGCCTCGCCGAGGAGACCGAGGCACTCAACACCGCCGCGGCGGTCGTCGCTCGAGCGGCGGCCGGTGAGACGGTCGCGGTCCTCGGGGCGGTCGGCCCCCTCGGCGTGCGGGTCGAGCCGTTCGGCGAGCTCTCACTTGCCGAGGCCGAGGCGGCGTTCGGTCGACAGGTCCGTGGGCTGCTTGCCGGCGGGGTCGACGGCTTCGTCCTCGAGACCTTCTCCGACGTGCACGAATTGCAGGCCGCGATTCGGGCGGTCCGGGCGGCGTGTGATCTCGCGGTCATCGCCCAGATGACCGTGCAGGGCGATGGCCTGACCGCCTTCGGCACCGCCCCCGAGAGCTTCGGCCCTGCCCTCGCCGCCTCGGGTGCCGACGTCGTCGGCGTCAACTGCTCGACGGGACCGGCAGAGGTTCTCGGGGTGATCGAACGGCTGGCACGGGTGGTCTCCATCCCGATCTCGGGACAACCCAACGCGGGAATTCCGCGAGATCTCGGTGACCGGAAACTCTACGTGGCGAGCCCGGAGTACGTCGGGACCTACGCCCGACGGATGGTGGAGGCCGGGGCGCGCTTCGTGGGTGGCTGCTGCGGCACCACCCCGGAACACATCGCGAGTGTCGCGCGATTCGTGAAGTCGGTGACCCCGGTCACCCGTGGCACCGAGGGGGTCGCGGTCGCACGATCGGGTGAGGTCGACCCGGCGAGGGAGCCGGTCCCACTCGCGGAGCGGTCACGATTCGGCGCAAAGCTCGCCCGCGGCGAATGGGTGGTGTCGGTGGAGGTCGTGCCGCCTCGAGGGGCTGACGCCACACCGATGATCGCCCAGGCCCGACGCCTCGAAGCCGCCGGCGTCGATGCGATCAACCTGCCGGACGGCCCACGGGCCCAGAGCCGCATGTCCGCCCTCCTTGCCGGGCTGATGATCGAGCGAGAGACCGGGATCGAGGCGATTCCCCACTACGCCTGCCGCGACCGCAACCTGCTCGGCATGCTCTCCGACCTGCTCGGGGCCAGCGCGGCGGGGCTGCGCAACCTGCTCGTCGTCACCGGTGACCCGCCGAAGATGGGACCCTATCCGGAAGCCACGGCGGTGTTCGACATCGATGCGATCGGACTCACCAACCTGGTCGCCCAGCTCAACCGCAGCCTCGACCCCGGCGGCAACGCCCTCGGGGCCCCGACCGCGTTTGTCCATGGGGTCGGTGTCAATCCGGCCGCCCCGGACCTTGAGCGCGAACTCAGCCGCTTCGGCTGGAAGGCGGAGGCTGGGGCGTGCTTCGCGATGACCCAGCCGGTCTTCGACGTCGAGCAGTTGGACGCCGGACTCGTCCGGCTGCAACGCTTTGGTGTCCCGATCATCGTGGGGGTCTGGCCACTGGTCTCGCTCCGCAACGCGGAGTTCCTCGCCAACGAGGTGCCCGGCATCACGGTGCCGAGTTGGGTCCTCGACCGGATGCAGCGGGCCAGCGACGGTGGCCGGGAGACCGCACTCGCCGAGGGCGTCGCGATCGCCCGGGAGATGGTCGATGCCATCCGGGGCCGGGTCGCCGGGGTCCAGATCGCGGCGCCATTCGGCAAGGTCGAGGTGGCCATCGACGTGGCTGGTTTATCTTCGTAACTGCACCCCGAACGAGGATCACGCCGTGACTGCACCCGCCGTACCGACGCCGCTCTCCGTCCTCTCCGAAGAGGAAGACCTCTTTCGGCAAACCGTGCGCGAGTTCGCCGAGACCGAGGTGAAGCCGCATGTCACGGCGATGGACGAGGCGGCGGCGATGCGCCCGGAGCTGATCCAGCAGTGCTTCGACCTGGGCCTGATGGCCATCGAGGTCCCCGAGGAGTTCGGTGGTGCCGGGGGGTCGATCTTCCTGGCCACCCTCGCCATCGAGGAACTCGCGCGGGTCGACGCCTCCACGGCCATCTACGTCGACGTGCACAACACCCTCGTCAACAACTGCCTGATGCGATGGGGCAACGACGAACAGAAGGCCCGCTACCTGCCACGGATGAGTGAGTCGCTGCTCGGCGCCTTCGCCCTCTCCGAACCCAACTCCGGGTCGGATGCCTTCGCGCTCGAGACCCGTGCCGTCCAGGACGGGGAGGACTGGGTGCTCACGGGCCGGAAGTTCTGGATCACCTCGGGCGCGGAGGCCGGCATCTTCGTCGTCTTCGCCAACGTCGACCCGGCGATGGGCTACAAGGGCATCACCGGATTCCTTGTGGAACGCGACTTCGCGGGATTCGACATCGGCAAGCGCGAGAAGAAGCTGGGGATCCGCGCGTCGAGCACGGTCGAATTGATCCTCGAAGAGTGCCGCGTGCCGGCAACGAACGTGCTCGGCCCCGTCGGCCAGGGCTACAAGATCTCGATCGAGACCCTCAACGAGGGTCGCATCGGCATCGGCGCCCAGATGATCGGCGTCGCCCAGGGCGCTCTCGACGCGGCACTCGGCTACGTGAAGGAACGCCGCCAGTTCGGCAAGGCCATCGCCGAGTTCCAGGGGGTGCAGTTCCAGCTCGCGGAGATGGAGACCGAATTGCACGCGGCCAGGCTGATGGTCTACAACGCCGCCAGGCTCAAGGATGCCGGACTCCCCTTCACCCGCGAGGCCGCGATGGCAAAACTCTTCGCCTCCGAGGCCGCCAACCGCATCACCGGTCAGGCCGTCGAGCTCTTCGGTGGCTACGGCTACTCGCGTGAATACCCGGTGGAGAAGTTCTATCGCGACGCAAAGATCGGGGTCATCTACGAGGGCACCAGCAACATGCAGCGGCAGACCATCGCCAAGATGATGCTCAAGGGCTAAGCCCGACCGCCCCCCCGGCCGACACTTTCCTCTGCTCCCTCCGTAGGTTCTGCACACTTCTTGCAGCATCGGCTGGCCATGACCCGAGTCGCTCGCCCCCTGATCGTCTCTGCCATCCTCGTGGCAGGCTTGACCGCCCCCGTGGCGGCCCAGCAGCGGGCGGTCATCGATCAACTCGAGAGCTGGTACGCCAATGCCGAGCGCCGGGCCCCCGGGAAGTGGGGCATCGTGGTCGCCGACGAGCAGGGCACCGTGATCTGGTCGGTGAACCCCCAAACCGCCTTGGTCCCGGCGTCCACGGTCAAGCTGCTGACGACGGGGTTTGCCCGCAGCCAGGTCGGGGGCGATGCCCACCGTCCGACCCGGGTGGTGGGCGCCGGGACCGTCGACCCGACTGACGGCACCTGGCGGGGCAGTTGGTCGCTCGAGATGAATGGCGACCCCACCCTTGAGCGGCCGGCACTCGGCGGTCCCTCCCTGGTGGCACTCGCCGAGCAGTTGCGGGCGATCGGGGTGCAGCGCCTGGTCGGACCACTCTCCCTCTCGACCGCCGAGGGGATCGCCACATCCAGCTACCCCACGGTCTGGTCGGCACGGCACCGGGGCCGGCTCTTCGCACCGCCGGTCGGGATGATCACCCTCAACGAGAATGTCGTGCGCTTCTCCGTGGTCCCCGGGGCACGAGCCGGGGCGAAGCCATTCCTGGGCTCCGACATGCCGCGTGGTGCCGCCGGTCTGGTCACCATCACGGCCAAGACGGTCACCGGCAGTCGCCGACGGCTCACGGTGCGCGCCCAGGGCAGTGGCTGGGTCGTCGGCGGCACCATCGGCGTCGGGGCCCGCCCGGGAGATTACACCGTCGTCGCCCACGACCCGGCGGCCGTGGTCGAGGCGAGCTGGAATGCGGCGCTGCGAAGCGTGGGGATTCGGTGGGACCGGGTGCCTTCGATCGGCACGGCAGATCGGTCGCCAGCACCCCGAGTCCTCGCCGAGGTGGTCTCGCCATCGTTCGATTCCGTTGCCTCGATGGTGAATGCCAACTCGATCAACATCGGCGCAGAATTGATGTTGCTGTGGGGCGGTGGTCCGTCCCAGAGTGCCCAGAAGCTCGAACAGCACGTGAAGCAGGCGACCGGCCTGATGACGGGCGTCCACCTGGTCGATGGCAGCGGCCTTTCGGATGACAACCGGGTCTCCCCGCTGGTCTTCACGACCTACCTGGCACGCTTCCCGACCACGGCCGCGGGACGGGACTTCCCACTGCTCTTCCCCGCCAACGGCAGCGGGACCCTGAAGACCCTCGCTCGCGGCATGCCCGCCAAGGGCGTGGTCAGGGCCAAGACCGGCACCCTCGGCAACGCCTCCACCCTGGTGGGATACCTCGGGCAGAGCGACGGGATGTTGCTCGTGGCCGCGATGTACAACGGTGGCTACGTCTCAGCGGCCAAGCAGCAGCAGTGGACCCTCTTCCGCACCCTCGGCGCCGAGGGCGTGGCGATCCCATCCCAGAGCGACGCGGCCGTGGAGTACACGCTGGGGCGGTAGATTCGAATCATCATGTCCACCCCGATTCCTGACGAGACCTTCGTCACGCTGCAACGCGCCCTCGCCGGCCGGTATTCGCTGGAACGGGAGTTGGGACGGGGCGGAATGGGCATCGTCTACCTCGCCCGCGACGTGCGCCTCGATCGACCGGTGGCCCTCAAGCTGTTGCCGCCCGATCGCGCAGCGGTCGCCACGATTCGAGAGCGGTTCCTGACCGAGGCCCGGATGGCAGCCCGGCTCTCACACCCCAACATCGTGCCGATTCACGCCGTCGAGGAGATCGATGGCCACGTCTTCTTCGCCATGCAATACGTGGCGGGCGAGACGCTCGGTGACCGCATCCGCCGGCTCGGACGCCTGGCGCCATGGGACGCTGCCCAGTTGCTCCGGGACGTCGCCTGGGCGTTGGCCTACGCCCACGCCCAAGGGGTGATCCACCGCGACATCAAACCCGACAACATCCTGCTCGACCATCAGGATCGTGCCCTGGTCGCGGACTTCGGCATCGCCACCCTGGCCGACAGGGACCACGCCCATGGTCGGATCCAGGGGACACCGGAGTATCTCTCTCCCGAACAGGCGGGCGGGCAATCGTGCGACGGCCGGGCCGACCTGTACGCGCTCGGCGCGGTGGGGTTCCATGCCCTGAAGGGACAACCACCGTTTGCCGGTGACACCTCCGCGCTGCTCTCGCAGCACCTGACCAGGCCGGCACCATCACTGGTGGAAACCGCCGACGAGTTGCCCCCTCGCCTCGCGGCCGCGATCGACCGTGCGCTGCTCAAGTCGCCCACCGATCGCTGGCCGAGTGCCGAGGCGATGGCCGAGGCGCTCGCCCCGCCCCTGCCGATCACCACCGACCTGCCGGTGCCGGTGCGGATCTGGGCCGAACGGGGCCGTGAGATGAAGGGGCTCTATGTCGTCTGGTCGCTGATGTTCTATGGCCTGGCCACCTTCATCGGCACCTTTGCCAGCGTCGGCTTCGGATGGGTCGCCGGCTGGCCGATCGAGGTGCTCGTCATCTTCGGCTTCTTCGTCGCCGCGATCCCGGTCCCCTGGATTGGCCACGCCTTCTGGCGACTGGTCGAGACCCGCAAGGCGCTTGAGGCCGGAGCGACCGTCGAGGACCTGCGGCACGCCGCCGAGGTGACCAGGGCCAGGCGCGAGGAGGAACTGCGCTTCGACTCCACCCGACCGATCCACTGGTTGCCCACGTTGATGCGGCGGATGAGCTATGCCGCGTTTGGCGTGGCAGTCACCGCGCTCGTGGCCGGGATGGTCATTCCCGCGACCGCGGTGAATTCGTACGTGTTCTTCTGGGTCTTCGCCCTCTCGACGCTGATGGGAATCAGCGGTGCGATGAAGGGGCTCCTGCTGCCCGGTCGCCGGGTCAAGGCCATCGATCCCTGGGCGCGGGCCCGCGTCTGGTTCTGGCAGGGCGCGATCGGCCGACTCTTCGCGCGGGCGGCAGCGACGGGCCTCCCGGCGCGCGAGGCTGGTTGGGCGCCGTGGCGTCCGACCGAGGCGGCGCTCGGCGGCGTCACGGCGACGCTCTTCGACGCCCTGCCGGCCAACACGCAGCGCGCCCTCGCCGGGCTTCCCGACGTGGTGGCCCGGCTCGAGCACGAGGCCGCCCATGCCCGACGCCAACTCGAGTCGGGCGCCGGCGAGGGCCATTGGCCGGCACGACTCAGCGCCGCGGTCGGTGCGATCGAGACCCTGCGATTGGGGTTGCTGCGGATGCATGCCCACCGCGAGGAGCCGGGCGCGCTGACTGCGGACCTCGACGCCGCCCGGCTGATCGCCGAACGGATCGACTACCTGGTCGAGGCGGAGGACGAGGTCGCCGGACTCCTCGACCAGCCCAGCCAGAGCGACATCCACGCCCCACCGAGTGCGAGCGCGCCGAGCACGTCGCTGGGGTAATGCACCCCGAGGTAGACGCGCGAAGCGGCGATCGCCGCCGGCATCAGGATCGCCAACCCAATGAGCACCCGCCCCAAGCCGCGCGAGACCGCCGGCACGAGGAGCAGGAACGCCAGCGACCAGATGATCGGCGCCATCATCGAATGCCCTGATGGATAGGAATACCACCCCGCACCGCTCAGTTGGGTGATGACGGTGGGACGGGGACGCTGGAACGACGCCTTGGCGAGGAGGTAGAGCAGTTCGCCACTCAGCGCCCCGAAGAAGAGTGCGGCGGCGGATCGCCGACCGGCGATGCGCCAGAGCACGGCGCAGACGATGAGGGCGAAGGGGACTTCGATGAGACCGTCCCCGAGAAAGGTCAAGGCCAACATCAGGTCGGTGAGCCCCACCGATCGGATGCCGTCGACCCACTGCAATGTCCGCACGTCCCAGGTGAGGGTGACGCCGCCCGACACCATCATCGACAGGCCAGCGAAGAGGGCGAGCCCCGCGACGAACGGCGGCGAGTGGGCGAGTCGACGGATCATCTCGGCGGGCGAGCCCCGGCAAGGGCACGGGCCCGGTCGACGAGGGCGTCAACATCGGCCTCGGCCGTGGCCCAGCTGGTCATCAGCCGCACCTCACCGATGGGCTCCTTCCAGAGATAGAACCGGAATTCCTCCTGCAACGCGGCGGTCAGCTCCGGGGGCAGCAGGGCGAAGACCGCATTGGCCTCGACCCGCTGGGTGACCGTGACACCGGCGAGGCCATCGAAGCCATCGGCGAGCCGACGTGCCATGGCATTGGCGTGCCGGGCCAGGTCGAGCCAGAGCTCATCCTCGCCGAGGGCCACGACCTGGGCCGCGAGATAGCGCATCTTCGATGACAATTGGGTCGACTGCTTGCGGATGTATCTAAAATCAGCGGCGAGGTCGGGATCGAAACAGACCACCGCCTCCGCCGCCACCGCACCGTTCTTGGTGAACCCGAACGAGAGCAGGTCGACGCCGACGTCGCGGGTTGCCGCCCGCAGCGAACAGCCGAGCGACGCGGCGGCGTTGCTGATTCGGGCGCCGTCGACATGGACCAGCAGGTCAAGGCCGTGCGCCGCCTCGCAGATGGCTCCGAGCTCATCGAGGGTGTAGGCCGTGCCGTACTCGGTGGACTGGGTGAGCGAGAGGAGCCTCGGCTGGACATGGTGCTCAAACCCCACACCGTCGCGACCGGCATCACGCACCTGCTCGACGGTCAGCTTGGCATCGGGACTGGGGAGATCGATCAGCTTGCAGCCGGCGAGCAGCTCCGGGGCACCACACTCGTCAACATGGATGTGGGCGTGCTCGCTGGTGATCACCGCCTGCCAGGGACGGACGGCCGCCCGGATCGCGGTGACGTTGGCGCCGGTGCCATTCCAGACGAGAAACGCCTCGGCGTCGCTGCCGAACTGGTCGCGAAACCAGCCGTCGGCGCGGGCCGACCAGGCATCGTCGCCATACGCTCCCGCCGCCCCGACATTCGCCTCGGCCATCGCGGCAAGCACCCGCGGATGCGCCG
>JAHEFN010000271.1 GCA_024640185.1 Gemmatimonadota bacterium
CAGGGCGGTGAGCCCGTTGACCCGGACCGAGTACCGCAGCACGGCGGCGTCAAACCAGCCACAGCGCCGCGGCCGCCCGGTGGTCGCCCCGAACTCGCCACCCAAGGTCCGCAACTGCTCCTCCAGCGCCCCTCCGGCAAGCGTCGGCAGCGGCCCGTTGCCCACCCTCGTCGTGTAGGCCTTGACCACGCCCAATACCCCGCCGATCTCGGTGGGACCGATCCCGGCCCCCACGGCCGCCCCACCGGCGGTAGTCGAGGATGAGGTCACGAAGGGATAGGTCCCGTGGTCGACATCGAGCATCGCCCCCTGGGCCCCCTCCAGCAGGACGTTGCGCCCCTCACGGATGGCCTGCCAGGTCAGCAGCCCGGTGTCGGTGGCCATCGGCCGAAGCCGCGCCCCGACCCGGGTGGCAAGGTCGAGGTGGGCCTCGAGGTCGGCACGCTGGTCGGAACCCATCATCGCCAGGAGCTGGTTGGCCCAGGAGATCCGGGCGGCGAGCAGCTCCCGGCCGCTGTCCTCACGGCAGAGGTCGGTCACCCGGATGCCGCGCCGGCCGATCTTGTCCTCGTAGGTCGGGCCGATACCGCGCCCGGTGGTGCCGATCCCCTGGCTGACGTCACCGGCCTGGTCGAGCAGCTTGTGGTAGGGGAGCACCAGGTGGGCACGTTCGGAGACAAAGAGCCGGCCGCCGATGTCGATACCCTGAGCGGTCAGCGCATCCAGCTCGCCGAGAAAGGTCTCGGGGTCGAGCACCACCCCGTTGCCGACGACGCAGGTCGCGCCCGGGTGGAGGATACCCGAGGGGATCTGGTGGAGGACGAACTGCCGCTCACCCACCACCACGGTATGCCCCGCGTTGGCCCCCCCCTGATAGCGGACCACGAGATCGGCCCGCTCGGCGAGGACATCGACGAGCTTGCCCTTTCCCTCGTCGCCCCATTGGGCGCCGACGACCACCACGCAGTTGTGCTTGCGATCGAACACGTGACGCCCCAATTCCGGACAGAAAAAACGGCCCCTCGCGGGGCCGGGTCTCGACTCCCCCCAAAGGTACCGTGCCCGGGGGGGGCGGTCAATTCGGGGCGGTCGCCTGCGCGAAGGATTCCGCCAAGCCGTCCTTCACCGCCTTGTCGAACGCCTTCCGGAGCAGGGCCACCTCGGCCCCGCTGCTGATCGCCTCACGGAGCGACGAGGTGGGCTCGAGCCACTCCACCACCGGCCGCCGACCGGTGCCGTCCTCACCGGGCACCAGTCGCTGTGCGATGACCCCGGCGAGCGCTCCGGCCAGCCGCATCCGCCCGACCTCCCTCTCGTCAGGGAGCAGGGTGGCGGAAGCGTGCAGCAGCGCGCTGATCGCATCCGGGGCCGGGATGGCGGCGATCACCAGGATCCCTGCCTCTGCCGCCCGGATCGCCCGGTCCATCGCCAGCGGTTCCCGCAGCTCACTGATGACCAGGACATCGGGGTCCTGCCGCATGGCGGTCTGGATCCCGGCGGCGAAGTCCTCGGTATCGGTGCCGATTTCCCGCTGGGTGATCGAGCCCGTCAGGTCCCGGTGGAGGAACTCGATCGGGTCCTCAAGGGTGATCACGTGCCGGGCGCTGCTGCGGTTCACGTGGTGAACCATCGCGGCCATGGTCGACGTCTTGCCGCTGCCGCTGGGGCCGGCAACCAGCAGCAATCCCTGCCCGAGCTCCACCATCCGAGCGACGACGTCGGGGAGCCCGAGTCCCTCCGGCGTCGGGACCGAGAAGGGGATCACCCGCAGGACGACCATGAAGGAGGAGCGCTGCCGCAGGACGTTGACCCGAAACCGGCCGACCCCCTGGATGCCCCAGGAACAGTCGAAGTCGCGCAGCGTATCCAGGCGTGGGTCGTCGAGCGCCAGGTCGGCGAAGGTGGCCGCCAGTGCCCGCGTCTGCGCCGGCGTCAAGCGTTGCTTGGTCAGCGCCACGAGATGGCCGTCCACCCGGGCCCGGAAGACATCGCCGGCCTTGGCGTGGACGTCCGACGCTCCGCGCTGGACCGCCGACTTGAGCACCTTGGTGAGCATCGAGGACTCGGACATCACCCCTCCCGGAGGAATCCCATCCGCTCGCGAACCACGAGCATCGTCTCCTGCGCCAACCGACGTGCCCGTGTGGCACCGTCGGCGAGGATGGCATCAACCCGCTCCGGGCTGGCGGTCAGCTCCGCGGAGCGTTCGCGAATCGGTGCGAGTGCCGCCGCCATGTTGTCGGACAGGACCCGCTTGCAGTCGATGCACCCCCACCCTGCCGTGCGGCACTGCTCGGCAACGTGCTCCACGGTCTCCGCTGGCGAAAAATGTCGGTGCAGCGCATAGAGGTTGCAGATCTCCGGCGTGCCCGGATCCCGCTTGGTCTGCCGCGCGGGGTCGGTCTTGGCGGGCCGGAGCTTCTGCCAGATCGCCTCCGGCGACTCCGTCACCCCGACGGTGTTGCCGAGGGACTTCGACATCTTCGCCTCCCCGTCCAGCCCCATGATGCGACTGGCCGTGGTGAGGATCGGCTGGGGCTCGGGAAATACCGGCGCATCGCTCGCGAAGGTGGCGTTCCAGCGCCGGGCAATCTCGCGGGCCAACTCGAGGTGCTGCAGTTGGTCGTCACCAACCGGCACCCGCTCGGCACGATAGAGCAGGATGTCGGCCGCCATCAGGATCGGGTAGCTGAGCAGCCCCGCGGGGATCGACTCGGTGCGCTGGGACTTGTCCTTGAACTGGGTCATTCGCTCCAGCTCGCCGAGCGGCGTGACCGAGGTCAACAGCCACGCCAGCTCGGTATGTTCCGGGACATGGCTCTGGACATAGAGCGGTGAACGCTCCGGATCCAGCCCGGCGGCGAGCAGGGAGATCGCCATCTCCCGGGTCCGGCTCGCGAGCGAGGCAGGGTCGTAGCTCCCGGTGATCGCATGCTGGTCGACGATGCAGTAGAGTGCGTCATGGGCATCCTGGAGGGCGACCCAATTCTGGATCGCGCCGAGCCAGTTGCCGATGTGCATTTCACCGGAGGGCTGAATGCCCGAGAATACCCGTGCCATGGCGGCAAGCTACAGGACCCCGAGAGGCGCGGCAACATGAGCCACGACTTCGCCGCGCTCGCCCGGCTGGCCGAACGTGCCGCGCTGCGCGCCGGTGCCTACCTCCGTGACGCCGTGCCACCCGACCCGGCGGCCTGGGAGGCCAAGGGTCACCACGACTTCGTGACGGCCGTCGACCGCCGTGCGGAGGAGCTGATCACCGAAACCCTGCTCAGGGCAGAACCCGGATCGCGGGTGCTCGGCGAGGAAGGGACGCCCGAGCTGGATGACCTCTCGGGGCTGGTCTGGGTCGTCGATCCACTCGATGGCACCGCGAACTTCCTCCATCGCCACCCGGCGTGGGCCGTCTCGATTGCCGCGGCGGTCGACGGAGAGCCGGTGGCGGGGACGGTCTTCCACGTGCCGGGGCTCCGTCGAGCGACGGCGTGGCGGGGTGGCGGCGCCTGGCTCGGAGGAGAGCGCCTGCAGGTGACCGCGGTCACCGACCCCTCCCTCGCCCTGATCGCCACCGGCTTCCCGTTCAAGCACCCGGCGATGCTGCCGTCCTATCTCCCCCAGCTGGCGCGAGTCCTCGACTCA
>JAHEFN010000036.1 GCA_024640185.1 Gemmatimonadota bacterium
TGGCCTGCCTCGCGACCTGATCTTCATCACCGATCCGGCCAACCGACCGGTGTACATCTCCCGGGCCGCGAGTGAACTCGACCCGAGCGCCCTCCAACAGGTGCTTCGAACCCTGCAGCGCAGTCCCCTGGTCACCCGAGGCGCCCTGGCCCTCGAGGGGAGCGGAGGGCCGCACCGCTACGCGATCGACACGCTGGGTGGGGATGTCCAGGGGCAGATTCGGGCGGTGATGGTGGCGGCCAGGTTGGAGGGGCCACTGCGGGGACCGACACAATTGCTGCTGTCGATGCTCATCGTCTCGCCGGTGATCATCCTCGCCTCGGCGATCATGGGATACTGGCTCGCTGGTCGGGTCCTGCGACCCCTGGACGTGATGGTGGGCGAGGTGGAGGCGATCCAGGATGGCCGGTCGCTGCACCGCCGCCTGGCGGTGCCGCCGGGCGATGACGAGCTGAGCCGGTTGGGCGCGAACCTCAATGCGATGCTCAGCCGAGTCGAACGATCCTTCGTGGCGCTCCGGCGCTTCACTGCCGACGCCTCACACGAACTCAAGACCCCGCTGATGGTGCTGCGGGCCGGCGTGGAACGGTCGCTGACCCATCCCGAGGCACCGGAGGAGATCGTCGATGCGCTCGATGGGACCCTCCGCCAGATCAACGAAATGACGGAGATGGTCACCAACCTGCTGACACTCGCCCGGGCCGATGAAGGGCGCGCCTCCCTGGTGCTCGCCACCGGTGACCTCGTGCCGCTCGTGGCGGAGGCCGGGGAGACGGCCGAGATCCTCGGCGAGTCGCAGGGCGTCACGGTGTTGCTGGAGCTTCCGGAGCGGCCGGTCATGGCCGCGATCGAGGCGGGCCGGATCCGCCAATTGCTGCTCAATCTGGTCACCAATGCCGTCAAGTACACCCCGGCGGGTGGCACGGTGGAGATCACCCTGGCGGCCGATGCCGAGCACGCCACGGTGGTCGTTCGTGACAGCGGGATCGGGATCGCCCCGGGGGACGTGCCACACGTGTTCGAGCGATTCTGGCGTGCCGACCCCTCTCGATCGCGCAGCGGTGATCGACCCGGGACCGGGCTTGGCTTGGCGATCTGTCAGTGGGTGACTGAGGCGCATGGGGGAACCATCGGGCTCCAGAGCCGGCCGGGGCGGGGCAGCACCTTCACGGTGTCGCTCCCCCTGCCGGGAGGGGAGCCAGCGGGGGCATCTCACGCTGGTTGACGGCTGATCACCCTCCGGTCGGGGTGGCGAGGGGTTCGGGGTCGCTGGGGAATGGTCCCAATGGCAGAGTCGCGGTTCTTGAGGTAGGTTGGGAGGTCTTGGCCACGCCACGCACGTTCAGGGCGACGGCGGCCTGCCCGCCTGATTCCATCTGTTCATCTGTTTGTCATGCAATTGTCATCGTGCGGTGAGGACAGCGCGATCTGACCGGTACAGATTGCTCCCGTCATCGTATGCTTCCCGCCACATTCGTGGAGGTAGGTCTCCAGATGTTCGAGAACCTGATCGAGTCCCAGCCGAAGAAGGAGCGAACCATCACGCAGACGATCACGTCTGTGGTGATGCACACGCTCATGATCGTGGCGGCCGTCAAGACGACCCAGGGTGCCGCCGAGGCGGTGCAGGCGATCAACCAGCTCCCGGCGGACTTCATTCTGCCGCCGGAGCCGCCGCCGCCACCACCACCACCACCGGAGGAGCTGCCACCGGACGTCGTGGTGACCAACAACCCCCCTCCGCAGGGATTCCAGACGCTGGTGCCGCCCAAGGACCTGCCGACCGAGATCCCGCCGATCGACCTGAACGAAAAGTTCGATGCGCGTGACTTCTCCGGGCGCGGGGTCGAGGGTGGTGTGGCAAGCGGCGTCATCGGTGGCACCGGGCCGGTGCTCGATGACGAGGTGATCAGCGGCACCACCTACTCGGTGACCGACGTCGATGATCCCGCCCAGCGGATCGGCGGTCCGGCGCCTGAATACCCCGAGATCATGCGGACGGTGGGCATCGACGGGGTGGTCCGCCTCCGATTCGTCGTCGGGATCGACGGGCGGGCCGAAGTCGGCTCGATCACGGTGGTCTCGTCCACCAACAAGTCGTTCGACCGGAACGCGATCGACGCGATCCGGAAGTCCACGTTCAAGCCGGCGAAGATCCAGGGTCGTCCGGTGCGCCAACTCGTCGAACAGAACATCCGATTCGCCCTCAACGGCTGACGACCGCCAACGCGGTCGCGATCCACCACACGGGAAAGGTCATAGCTCGATGAATACCGATCTGCTTCATCTTTGGGAACAGGCTGGCGGCTTCGCCAAGTTCATCGTCATCACCCTGGCCATCATGTCGGTGTGGTCGCTGACGGTGACCCTCCAGAAGCTCATCAAGGTCAAGAAGAGCGAGAAGGAGACCCGGAAGTTTGCACCGCAGTTCTCCCGTGCCATCCAGGAGGAGAACCTGGATCAGGCGATCGCCCTGGCCGAGAAGAACAAGGTCTCCCACGTCGCCAGGGTGCTGGGTGGCGCCCTCTCCGAGGTGAAGCCGCTGCTTCGCGACCGTGCGACCATCACCGCAGCCGACATCAATTCGGCCGAGCGGGCGGTTGAGCGCCAGATGATGATCATGCTCGCCGAGTTCAAGCGCGGTTCAGGCATCCTGGCCACCGTCGGTTCGACCGCCCCGTTCGTCGGGCTGCTCGGCACCACCATGGGCATTGTGAACGCCTTCCAGGCGATGTCGGCCGGTGGCGCATCGGGTGGTCTTGCGGGGATCGGCGCCGGTATCGCCGAGGCGCTGATCACCACCGCATTCGGACTGCTCGTGGCGATCCCGGCGGTCTGGGCCTACAACTACTTCACGACCAAGGTCGAGAACCTCTCCGTCGAGATGACCTACACCTCGAAGGAGTTGATCGACTACCTGATCAAGAGCGTCGGCAGCGAGTTCGGCCGGTCGATCTTCACCAAGGAGTTCCAGGCGCAGAAGGCGGTGAGTGGCAGTGGCCATATCCACAGCTGAGGGCGGCGGATCGTCCGTCAACGCGAACATCAACGTCGTTCCGATGATCGACATCATGCTCGTGCTCCTCATCATCTTCATGATCGTGACCCCGGTCATCTCGGCGGGATTCACCGCCACGATGCCGTCCGGCTCGAACGTGACCTCCCAGGCCGAGGAGGATGACGAGATCACCCTCGGCATCGACAACCAGGGGGCCTTCTTCGTCAATGGCACGTCACGCAGCACGGCGGACGCCGAGGCGGAGTTGCGGTCGCTCTACGCCAATCGGGAGACGGACAAGCTGCTCTACTTCAAGGCCGACGCCGGGTTGCCCTACGAGGTGGTCCAGCAGGGGATCGAGATGGGCCGGCGTGCCGGGGCGCGAGTGCTGGTGGCGATCATCGACCGGCGCGGCGGCCTCGCCGGTGAGGAGGAATAGCCATGGGCATGAGCACTGGGTCGTCTGGCGGCGTCAACAATGAGATCAACGTCGTGCCGATGATCGACATCCTCCTTGTGTTGCTGATCATCTTCATGATCGTCAATGCACTGAGCAGGACGGTCATCGAGGTGAACATCCCACCTGAGCAAACGGCTTCGACCGCCGCCTCGGCCAGCATCCAACTCGTGCTGGAGCTCAAGGAAGATGGTTCCTACGCGATCAACGGACAGACGCCGTTTCCCTTGACGCAGTTGGACACCGAGATCCACACCTTGTACGACAACCGGCCGGCGAAGGTGATCTTCGTCAAGCCGTCGGGGAATCGGTCTTATGGTGACGTCATGGAGGCCATCGACATCGTCAAGGGGGCCGGCGTCCAGATCGTCGGATTCACCCCGATTGAGGCCAACTGAGGCTGGCATGACCGCGGATGCGGTGGTGCCCGACGCGGGCGTCCCCCAGAGGGACGTCCGCGTCGCTGCGTTTCTGCCGATCACGGTCCGGCGCTCACCGGCGATGGCCCTGGCCTCGGTGCTGTTGCACGTGCTGCTGGTGGTGCTCCTGGTCCGCGTTGGGATGACGGTCGCCGAGGAGCGGGGCAATCCGCTGCTCGGCTTTCTTGAACAGCAACCCGGCGGCGGAGGCGGCGGCGGCACCGGAGGGAGCAACTACCTGGCGATCGAGAAGCCCACGCCCCCTCCACCCGTGGAGGTGCCCGAAGAGGTCGTGGCCCCCATCGTGGTACCCGCCGTGGTCCCCGAGCCGGCAGAGGCGCCAGAGGAGGTGCCGGAGGTGCTCCCGGCCGCCGCGCCGGACCCCGTTGGGGGGTCGCCGGGTGAGGGCGGTGGCAGCGGTGGCGGTGTCGGCACCGGTGAGGGGACCGGGACCGGCAGTGGTGTCGGCGCCGGTAGTGGCGGCGGCCGTGGTGGTGGCATGGGCGGCGGTGGTCGGCTTGGATCGCCGCCAGAACTGCGGGGCCTGGCGATCCCCCCGCTCGACAACGTGCCCAAGCAGTTGCGCGGGCTCAATTTCAAGGTGACCTTCTGGGTCGATGCCGGTGGTCGGGTGACCGACCTCGTCGTCGAACCCGAAATCTCAGACCGCAACTACGCCCGCAGGTTCGACGAAGTCATGCGGGAATACCGATTCAAGCCGGCCCGCGACGGTGACGGCCGAATCGTTGCCGGTGTGCTCCCCATCGACGTCCACCTCCCAGAGAGCTGATGCAACTCTTCCAGACAAAACCGATCGAGGCGGAAACCGACCGCGGATTGATCCGCAGCCTCGGCGCCGGCGATCTCGTGATGCTGGCCATCGGCGCCGTGATCGGTGCCGGCATCTTTTCCTCCCTCGGGACCGCGGCGGCCGGTGAGTTCGCTGCCGATGGCACGATGGTGCGAGCCGGAGCCGGGCCGGCGCTGATCCTCTCGTTCGTGCTCCTCGGTTTTGCCGTGGGTCTGGCGGCGCTCTGCTACGCCGAGCTCGCCTCGATGATCCCGCAGGCCGGGTCGGCCTATACCTACACCTTCGCCACCATGGGCGAGTTCCTCGCGTGGATCATCGGCTGGGACCTGATCCTCGAGTACGCCGTCGGCAACATCGCCGTCGCGGTGGCATGGAGTGGGTATTTCGCCTCGGTGCTGAGCGGCTTCGGGATCACGATGCCCGGCTGGTTGAGTCACGGCTACCTGCAGGCGAAACTGTCGCAGGATCCGGCGGTCAACGGCTTGCTCGAGTCGGCGCCGCAGCTCTTCGGCATCCCGGTGATCGTCAACCTGCCGGCGTTCCTGATCGTCGCCGCGATCACCTGGGTGCTCTATCTGGGTGTCCGTGAGAGCGCCCGAGCCAACAACGTCATGGTGGTCGTCAAGCTGCTGGTGCTGGGGCTCTTCGTGATCATCGGGGCACAGCACATCAACCCCGACAACTACACCCCATTTGCCCCCAACGGTTTCCGCGGCATCCACCAAGGCGCCGCGATCGTCTTCTTCGCCTACATCGGCTTCGACGCGGTGTCGACCGCCGCCGAGGAAACGAAGAACCCCCAACGAAACCTGCCGATCGGCATCCTCGGGGGACTCGCGATCTGTACCCTCATCTACGTGATTGTCGGTGCGGTGGCGGTGGGCCTCGTCCCCTATCAGGACCTCGCCTCGAGTGATCCCCTCGCCCACGCGCTCTCGCTGGCGGGCTTGGAGAAGACCAGTTGGATCGTGGCAGCCGGCGCGGTGATCTCCCTCACGGCGGTCCTGCTGGTGTTCCAGTTCGGGCAGCCGCGGATCCTCTTCTCCATGGCGAAGGATGGGCTGATGCCGAGGTGGGCAGCCAAGATCCACCCCAAGCGGCACGTCCCACACATCACCACGATCGGGGTCGGACTGCTCGTGGCGCTCGGTGCGATGGTCGCCGAGGAGAACATGATCTACGACCTGACCAACATCGGGACCTTGTTCGCGTTCTTCCTGGTCTGTCTCGCCGTGCTGGTGCTGCGCATCAAGCAGCCGGATCGGCCCCGCTCATTCCGGGTGCCATTTGTCTGGGTGGTGGCTCCGTTGGGTGCCGCTGCGTGTCTCTTCATCATGAAGGGACTGCCAAGGACCGCATGGGAGCGGTTCGGCATCTGGCTGACGTTGGGGGTCATCGCCTACTTCGCCTATGGCTACCGGCATTCGGTGCTCAGGACGGGCAAGCCGATCGAGACCGCCAGTCTGGACTGACACCCCAGGCGATCGATGACAGACGATCGATGATACCGTGCGCGACAAGGGCCGGCTTCCCCCTCGGGAAGCCGGCCCTTGCTGCCTGATGCTCGTGAGCCAACGGGCTTCACGCGACGCGGTTCGCGCGTCTCCGCTCCTCTGCTCCGAGGCGGCACCACCTCGACGCGCGGCGAAGCACCGACCTTCGCTCCTCGAGGGTGCCCCTCTCCGCGGAGCGCCGTCAAAGCACGATCGTCGTCGCCGGTCTCCACTGCTCTGCTCCGAGGTGGCACCAACTCGACTCACGGCGGTCGGATTCGCCGCACTCGGTCTCTCCGTCCGTGGGCGAGTGACGCGCGGCGAAGCACCGACCTTCGCTCCTCGAGGGTGCCCCTCTCCGCGGAGCGCCGTCAAAGCACGATCGTCGTCGCCGGTCGCCGGTCTCCGGTCTCCGGCCTCCGTCTATCGGTTGAGCCCCAGCAGGCGCACCCGATTCGGCGCCTGGCTGATGCGCGCGAGGGCGGCGGCAAGCACCCGGTCATCGTCCATGCGGTGCACGAATGAGGCGGCATCGCCACCAACGAGGCCGGCCACCTGGGCATCGATCAGCCGATCGATGGTGGTGCTGGCGGCGGCGAACTGGGCCCGGGTGACCGCCAGGTCGAGGGCCTCGACCCGCGTGATCACCGAGTCCCGCCATGCCGGCGATGGCACGAAGCCGTTGGGGCTCGACGCGGCGGCGCTGCGGGCGACCTCAAAGATCGCATCCTGCAGGTCGGCGAGCTGTGCACCCGCCGCGCGGGCGAGCGCCCGTTCGGCGCTGCTGGCGGTGTCCTGCTGGACGATCAGGTCGGGGGTCACGCCCCCTCCACCGAGGACGTCACGGCCCGCGGTCGAGCGATAGACCGGGCGATCGGCGTCATCGAGCACGGTGTCCTCGACGAAGCGACCGTCGCCGAGGGCCAGGTGTTCGGCCTGGATGCTGCGGCCACTGGGGGTGTACCACTTGCCGGTCGTCAGCCGCACGGCCCAGCCACTCTCGAGCACCATCTGGGTCTGGACCAGCCCCTTGCCGAAGGTACGGGTGCCGACCACCAGGGCCCGGTCCTGATCCTGCAGCGAGCCGGCGACGATTTCCGAGGCCGAGGCCGAGGCCCCGTCCACCAAGACCACGATGGCGGCGTCGCTCAGCAGCGGGCGCTCCTCGGCGCGATAGATCTCGGGCGGCTTGCCCCGGTGTTGCACCCGGGAGATCTCGCTGCCCTCTTCCAGGAACAGCCCGGCCATCCGGAGGGATTGATAGAGATCGCCCCCACCGTTGCCGCGCAGGTCAAGGATGTAGCCGCGGGCTCCCTGCTGCCCGAGACGGATGACGGCCGTCGCCACGTCGGCGGCAGCCACCTCGTTGAACCGTTGGATGGGGATGTACCCGATGTTGTCCCCGAGCATCATCGTGAAGGGGACCGCGGGGACGCGGATCACGGCCCGGCGGATGGTGGTCCGGATCGGCGCCGCGACCCCGGCCCGCTCGACACGCACCTCCACCTCGGTGTTGGGTGGGCCGAGGAGCAGGGTGGTGACCGAGTCCGAGGTCCAGCCGACGACGGAGGTGCCGGCGACCTCGACGATGCGGTCGCCGGCCACCAAGCCAGCGGCCTCGGCCGGCGAGTCGGCGAAGACCCGGAAGGCCGTCACCTTGCCGCGATGGCTGCGGATCGTCATCCCCGTGCCAGCGTATCGGTTGCCGATCGCATTGCGTTCGAACGAGGCGCGTTCCTCGGCCGAGAGCAGGTCAGCGTAGGGATCGCCCAGTTCACGAATCAGGCCTCGGGCGGCGAGTTCGTAGAGCCGGTCCTCGGGGAGGGAATCGACTGCGGTGCTCGAGACCACCGCGAAGACCTGGTTGAAGAGGTCCATCGACGCGCGGACCTTGGCCGATGTGCCGAGCAGGAACGCACCGAGCACCACGGGCAGGAAGAGTGAGGCGATGGCGAGGCTGCGACGGCGCACGAGGTATCCTTGGCTCTGGGCGAAATGAGGGTCAGGCCCGCCGTACGAGACGGCGGGGAGAGACGTGTCACGATGGCCGTGACGCGCGCGCCAGGACCGGGGCCCCGTCACACGGATCGATGGTGGCGGTACGGACGTCAACGTGATGACGTGTGACGAGCTGGTCACGGACACGCCGCTGCAACGGCTGCCCCGGCGCCAGGAGTCCGCCACCGAGCGCCACGGGAAGGCCAGCACCGGCTCCGGCGGCCAATGCCAATCGGCAGAGGGCGTCGACCGCCTCGGCCACGATGGTCGCGGCCGGTCGGTCACCCTGATCGGCGGCCGTGACCACGGCGGGCCCCAGGGCGGCGACCTCCGCCACGGTGGCCGTGGTGCTCCAACGCACCAGCGCGGCGATCCCGGCCGTCTTGGTGACCTGGGAGATGGTCTCGACCAGGTGCGTCGCGGGACCGATCCCATCGTGCATCGCACCGATGGCCTCCAGGCCCCGTACCCCGAGCCAGTAGCCGGAGCCCTGGTCGCCCATCCGCCACCCCAGGCCGCCGACCCGCCGGAGGGTTCCGCTCCGATCGGCGGCGACGGCAATGCTGCCGGTGCCGGCCGTCAACAGGACGCCAGGCTCCCCGTCGAACGCCGCGGCGCGTGCCAACTCCCCGTCGCCGATGACCACGATGCGCCAGGCGATACGCTCCCGCTCGAGCGCCGAGCGGAGCTCATCGCGTTCCGCCTCACGGCCGGCTCCTGCCGCGCCGACGACGAAGACATCCGCCCGTGGCGAGGTGCTCCGTGACAGCAGCGGACGCGCGAGTCCGGCCAGCTTGGCGGCGATGCGTCCCCCGAGTCCGATCCGCATCGGGCCGCCGATCCCTTCGACCCGGGCGCGTTCCACGCCGTCCTCATAGAGGACAACCCGGACCGACGTCCCCCCGAGATCGGCGCCGAGGACGATCATCCGCGGGAGGTCTCTCGTGGCCGGAGCCGGCTCGAGAGCCATGCCGTGACCAGGGTGATCGACGTGCCCATCGGGACGTACCAGGGCCACGCCAGGGCGCCCAGTGGCTCAAGGACTGGCAGGGCAGGGGCGAGGCGACGGGCGAAGATGGTGACCAGCATCACCGCGAGGGTGACGACGGCGGCACGGATCACATCCCGGCCGATGATCCGGCCCGGCCGGGAGCCGGCCAGGAGGTAGGCACCCAGCAGGGCGCCGTAGGTGACCGAGGCGATCGAGAGGGCCAGGACGACCACGGGGGTGTCCGATCCAGCCGCCAGGGCCTGGAAGCCAAGCGCGCCGCCCACCAGCGCCACGCCCCAGACCAGCGAGACGATCCGACCCACCCGGAGGAGGCGTGCCTGGTCGGTCACGCCGGTCCATGAGGCATAGAGATCGTTCGTGAACGAGGAGGCCAGCGCATTGATGGATGAGGAGAGGGTGCTCATCGCCGCAGCGAGGATCCCGGCGATCACCAGGCCGGAGAGTCCCACCGGGAAGTAGTCGATCACGAATCGCGAGAAGACCTGGTCACCTGGCATCGAGTCCGGCGCATGTCCGGCGGCCCAGATCGCGGTGCCGACCAGCAGGAAGAGCGCGAATTGCAGGATGACCAGGACGCCGGAGCCGATCAGCGCGCGCCGTGCATCACGGAGGGAGCGGGTGGCCAGCAGTCGCTGCACGATCAGGTGGTCGGTGCCGTGCGAGGCGGCGGAGAGCATCGCGCCCCCGATGATCCCGCCGAGGAAGGTGTAGGGAATCGTCAGCGAGGGGGTGAAGTCGAAGATCCGCAGCTTGCCGGCCACCGCAGCGGCATCCAGCCCGCCGGCCATCTGCCAGGCGAGGTAGAGTCCCACCACGCCGCCCGCGACGTAGATGCAGAGTTGGATGACGTCGGCCCAGATGACCGCCTTCAGGCCGCCGATGTAGGTGTACACCAGGGTGATCGCCCCCATGGCAATGATCGCTGCCGACACGTCCCAACCGGTCAGCAGCGCGAGAGGGATGGCGCCGGCAAAGATCCGCACCCCATCACCGAGGAACCGGGTCACCAGGAAGATCATCGAGAGTGCCCGGCGGGTCGGGGTGCCGAAGCGCTCCTCGAGCCGGGCGTAGGCCGTCTGTTGATCGCCGCGGAAATAGCCGGGGAGGAGCCAGGCCGCGACCGCCAGGCGCCCGATCAGGTAGCCAATCGGCAGTTGCAGGAAGGTCAGGTCGCCGCGGGCGCCGATCCCCGGGGTGGAGATGACGGTGACCGCCGACGTCTCGGTGGCCACGATCGAGAGCATCACGCTCCAGGCCGGCAGGTCGCGGGCGCCGAGGAAGTAGTCGGTGCTCGATCGCTGGCCGCGCGAGAGCCAGAGCCCAAGGCCGAGGGTCAGGGCGAAGTACGCCGCGATGACGATGAGGTCTGCTGGGGCCATGGGTCGCCGGTCGAGGGTCGGGGTGGATCACCCGTCGGGGGGGATCACCAGGGGGATGACCAGGCCGAGACGGATCAACACAGAGGGGGCCCCCTGCCGGGAGCCCCCTGAAGTCTAACGCCTCCTGCCGGACAGCTAGGCCGTGAAGCTCGATCCGCAGCCGCAACCACCGGTGGCGTTGGGGTTGTTGAACGTGAACCCGCTGCCCTGCATCGAGGTGGTGTAGTCGATCACGACGCCGTTGAGGTACTGGAGCGAAAAGGCATCGATGAAGACCCGGGTGCCGTTGAGATCGGCGGTCAGGTCGTCGTCCACCGGGGCGTCCTCGATGTTGAGCGAGTACTTGAAGCCTGAGCAGCCCCCTGGCAGCACGGAAACCCGCAGACCAGCCGTCTCTGCCGGGACGTCCTCAGCGGCAAGGAACTTCCTGACTTCGCCGGCGGCGGTGTCGGTCAGGGTCAGTACGAAGCCCTCTGGAAGGGCCTGCGTCGCGGTATCGGCCATCAACACACTCCGGATGGAAGCCAAGATTGTCTGCCCCGGAACTTCGCGGGGGCCGGCGAAGGGGTCAAGGTGGTGGGGCAGGGTCCTCTGCCGCGGCGACCACCCGGGCAGGTCACGCATCAGAATGACAGGTGGTCGAGGGGGGCGGGGCGGAGGTGGTAGCCCGACTGAACCTCTCGGTCGACCAGCGCGTATGACCGGTGTTGCCACTCGAACCTGGATTGAGAATCGATGAGACGCTTCGCCCCCCTCCTGGCCCTTCCCCTGCTGGTGGCCCCCACGGTGGCCGCCCAGTCGGGCACCATCAGCTACGACCGAGCCGATCGGCTCAACTTCGAGCTGCCGCCGGGGATGAAGGACAATCCCCGGTTCGCCAACATGCCCAACGCTCGGATGACCAAGCTGGTGCTGCATTTCACTCCGGAGGCGACACTGCAGGCTCGTTCGGATGCCGGGCGGCCCGCGGGCGCCGCGCAGGCAATGCGTGGCGGCGAGATGCGGGCCTTGGAGCTCTCCACCATGCGTGGGGGTGGGGGAGGGGACTTTGTCTTCATGGGCCGGGCAAGCGGGGGAGGAGCTTCCTCGCGACGGAACGCGGAGGAGATTCTCGAGAGTTACACCGACCTTGGGGACGGGAAAGTCACCGAGAGCGTGAGATTCATGGGGCGGACCTTCCGGCTCTCCAGAGTGGTGACGAGCTACCGGTGGAAGCTCACCGCCGAGCAGAGTCTCTTCCTCGACCACATGGTGATGAAGGCCACCACCGAGCATGAGGGCGACCAGGTCGAGGCATGGTTTGCCCCGGACATCCCGATTCAGGGCGGTCCGGAGGGCTTCGGTGGCTTGCCCGGCATGATCCTGACCCTGAACGTGAACGACGGGGAGCGGACCTATACCGCCACGACCATCGAACTCGGAGAGCCCGCGGTCGAGATGAAGGCTCCGACCGACGGCAACGAAATCGGTCGTGAGGAGTACGAGAAGATCGTGGCGGAGCGGCTCGCCGAGATGGAGAAGGCACGTGGTGGCAGGCGCGGTGGCGAGACAATCGAGATCATCAGAAAGGATGGCTGAGTGCCCTCCTCATCGTTCCGCACCCTGCTCGCCGCAATTCCCCTGCTCCTCATCGGCGTGGTCGTCTCGTCGGGAGAACTGGCGGCGCAGCAGTTTGACGTCCGTGGTACCGTCCTCGACTCGACAGGCTCCGGTGTGCAGGGTGCCATGGTCGTCGCGCTGACCCGTTCCGACTCGGCCATCGCCGCATTCGCCAGCAGCGGCGGGAATGGTGCCTACACGATCAAGGGACTCCCCAGGGGCAACTACATCCTCCAGGTGACCCGCACCGGGTTCACGCCCGTCTTCCGCGACTTTGCCGTCACCGGCGCAAACCTCGAGATCGCCGCGGTGTCGCTCGAGGCCCGGGTGGTGGAGCTCGATGAGCTCGTTGTCAACGCCGACCATGTCCCGATCATCAACAAGCCCGACACCCTCGAGTACAATGCGCTTGCCTTCAAGACCCGAATCAACGCGACGGCCGAGGAACTGCTCAAGCTGTTGCCCGGGATCCAAGTCGGGTCCGATGGCACCATCACCGCCCAAGGCAAGACCGTCCAGAAGGTGCTCGTCGATGGCAAGGAGTTCTTCGGCCGCGATCCCAAGATCGCCACCCAGAATCTCCCTGCCGACGCGATCGACAAGGTCCAGGTCTTCGACAAGCGA
Source organism: Gemmatimonadota bacterium (assembly GCA_024640185.1). Taxonomy (GTDB): domain Bacteria; phylum Gemmatimonadota; class Gemmatimonadetes; order Gemmatimonadales; family GWC2-71-9; genus Palsa-1233. Next base: position 12,791 of record JAHEFN010000036.1, read on the forward strand.
TCCGACATGGCCGAGTTCACGGGCATCGAGGATGGCAACGAGGAGACGACCA
>JAHEFN010000037.1 GCA_024640185.1 Gemmatimonadota bacterium
GTTCGGTGATGTAGCGGAGCAGCGCCCCCGCCGCCCCGATCGCGGCGTTGTCCTCCGGCTCGAGCCCGAGGCCATCGAGCGAGGCGAGACCGAGGCGGCGTGCCAATTCCTCGCGGGCCAGGGCGGGATCGAATTCCCACCGCTCCCGTGGGGTCCGCAAGACCTGACCATCAATCGGCGGATCCGTTGCGTCACCGGGGACGACCACCTCGGCGGGAGCCAGCCGACCGAGCGCCTCGGCGAGTTCGCCGTCGGCGACCCGCTCCAGGACGAACTCCCCGGTGGAGAGGTCGATCGCGGCGAGGCCGGTGGCATCGACGGCCACCAACCAGTTGTTGCGTGACCCCGGGGTGAACTCCTCGTCGAGGAAGGCGCCGGGGGTGACCGTCTCGACCACCGCTCGCTTGACGATCCCCTTGGCGTGGCGGGGATCCTCGACCTGCTCGCAGATGGCGACCCGGTGGCCGGCGGCGATGAATCGGCGGATGTAGCCGGCCGCCGCCTTCACCGGCACCCCCGCGAGCGGGATGCCGTCACCGCGGGTGGTGAGGGTGATGTTCAGCACCCGCGCCGCCGTCTTGGCGTCGTCGAAGAACGTCTCGTAGAAGTCGCCCATCCGGAAGAAGAGGATCGCGTCGGCGTGCTGCGCCTTGATCTCCCGGTACTGGGTCATCAATGGGGTGTCGGCCACGCGGGGAAAATAGCCTCGGGCCGCCGACCCCGAGGGACGGCCCTACCGGGCCGAGCTCCGCTGATCGGTGGTCCCGCCTCCTGGCCACCACTCGCCGCCAGGGCATCCACCACCTACCCCAAGATGAGGACGTGGCCTGGCGAGACGCTGCGGAGGGCGTGGCAAGGGCCGGCCGGCACGATCACCGCCCGGGGGCAAGTGCCTCAAGCCGCCGGAGGGCGATCGGGTTGCGAGGGTTGAGCTCCAGGGCGCGACGATAGTGTCCCAAGGCCGCCACGGTGTCGCCCACCGCCAACTGGGCTTCGCCGGTGAGGAAATGTGCCTGACCGGAGTTGGGGAAGAGCGCGAGGTTCTTCAGGTCGATGCGGAGCAGGTCCGCGAAGGCGCCACGGTCGAAGAGGAAGCCACCGACGGCCGCCAGGGTGCCCTCCCCGAAGTCATACGCGGCACGGCCGTGGTAGCGCTGCCGAAGGGCGTCGTACCTCGCCTCCATCGCGGCATAGCCGCTGTCGACCCAGGTGCGGATGAGCAGGTCCTCGAGGGGGACGGGGAGGGCCACGCCACGGTGACAGGTGTTGCAGGTGACCTCCAACCCCTGGGCGTCGAACTCGGCCAGCCGGGGGAGGTGCTCGCCATTGATGGCGTTGACCATCGCCATCATCACCCGTGCCTTCTGCTTCGTGGGCTTCTCGTCAGAGACGAAGTCGTAGTCCCAGATGCTCATCTCCTCGGTGCCGACATGGCAGTAGGTGCAACGCACACCGAGCGCTCCCGTCATGACGCGCATCTGGCTGATCACCGCCTGCACGGGAGTGTCGTGCGGAATGATCGTGGTATTCACCAGTGAATCGGGCGGGCCCTGCTGGGCGGCCAGCGGAGTGGCGAGGAGCAGGGCGAGGGGGAGGAGCCTGCGCATGGTGACCTCGTCAGCCGGCGGGCGGAAGGAAGGATCTGAACGACGGAAAGGGTGACGCCCGGCCTCAGTCGACGCGCACCACGAACGGCCGGCTGCCCACTGCCCGTCCCAGGTCGTCCACCCGAGCCTGGGCGGCCTCGCGACTGGCGAACGGTCCCGCCTGGACCTTGGTCATCCCGTTGGGTCCGGCGACCCTGGACGGAGTCAGGCCGAGGCGCCGGATGGCGTCCTCGGTCCGTCGGATCGCGGCGGGATCGGTGAGCGCGGCGACCTGCACCCGCCAGGGTCCCGTCGGTTGGGCTCCGGTGGCCGGCTGCCGAACTGGCGTCCGGTCGCTCGGGGTCACCTCGGGGGTCCGGGGTGCCGCGGGCTTGGCCCGGAGCGAATCGGGGGTCGGCATCAGGACGACCACCCCTTCGCCCGCCGCGCAGCGCTTGGCGGTGTACTCGATCTGGTTCTTGAGCTCGACGTTGGCACCGACGACCTCGAGACCGCGGGTCAGCCAGCCGCAGCCGCGCGCCAACTCCCGACGCTCGAATGCCGCGCGAGCCCCCCAGAGTGCAGCATCCGGAAGGACCGCGGAGTTGGGATAGTCGAGCATCAGCCGCTCGACCCGCGCCATGGTGCCATCCGGGTCGCCGCGGCCGTAGTCGAGCTGGGCCAATCGGAGCAGCGCCTTGTCGGCCCAGGCGGAGCTGCCATGTTCGACCGCCACCCGGGAAAAGAAGAGCCGGGCATCATCGCCGGATGCGGCGATCGTGGCGGCGGTGTAGAGCGCCTCGGCGTAGAGCGGGTCGTTCTCGGGGCGGGTCCGCAACTCCTCGGTGATCATCGCTCGCGCCGAATCCCCTCGGCCATCCTGCGCCAGGCGGACCATGGTCTGGAACCGCGGCGTGGTCGGGAAGGTCGCCTCCTGGGCCATCGCCGGCACGGCGGTCAGGGCGATGGCGACCAAGGTCAGGATGGTGCGTCGGCAGCAGCTGGCAATCATCAGGCGGCTTTCCTCGTGCGGCTGGCCGCGAGTGCCAGCGTCAGGTCGGTCAGGATCCCGAGCTCGTCGGAGATCGTCGTGCTCTTCAGGGCGACGTCGGCGGCATGGGCGGCACGCACGGCCTTGGTCAGCCGAGGCAGCGACCAGCGGCCGACCACCTCGCCGGCGAGGTTGGCAAACGAGAGGTAGTCGCCGACCATCGGGCGCACCTGAAAGCAGCAGCTCTTGACGTCATTGGCGAGCGCCCGCCCCTTGCGCTTCTGTCGCTCGGCCTCGGCCCTGGCCCACTGCATCATCAGCAACGACCCGCCGACGACCATCACCATCCGCACGCCGGAGACCCCTCCCTGTTCGAGCACCCGGGGCAGGATCGTGATCGCCGTCTGGAGATCGTCACGGAGCAGGGCGTCGCGCCAGTCATCGACGGTCTCACCGAAGCGGATGCCCACCAGTCCGCCGACGACCTCGCGGTCGATCGCCGCGCCGCCACCGAGTCCGGCGAGCTTGCCACACTCGGCGGCGAGCAGGCCGAGGTCGCCCCCGGTGGCCCGCAGGAGGTGCTCCCGGGCATCCGGCTCGAGGGTGACGTTGGCCTGCTGGAGCCGGTGGTCGAGCCAGGCATCGAGGGCCTCACCGACCGGAGCAGCGCAGTCGACCGGTGTCGCGTGCTTGATGAGCGCCGCATCGGCCGCCTTGTCGTCGCCCTGCACCAGCACCACCACGCTCTCCGGTGAGGGGGCCTCGAGGTAGGCGGCAGCAGCGAGCTTGGCCTTGGTCTTCCGCTTCCACACCTCAACATCGCGGACGATCACCACCCGGTGTTCCGCCATCATCGGCATCGTCGAGGCGACCCCGGCGAGCTGGTCGGGGTCGAGCTGTTGGGCAGAGACGGTGTCGAGATTGAAGTCCCGAACCGAGGGGTCGAGCACGCCGGCGATGATGGTGGCCAGGGCTTCGTCCTTGAGCAGGGTCTCGCTGCCGTGCAGGTAGTACGCCGAGGCGACCTGCTTCTTCAGGGCGGCGGCGAGCTGGTCGGGGCGGAGGGGGCGGGCCATGGCAGGAAACTAAGCGGGAGGTGGTCTCGCGAAGAGGCACCGGCCTTGCGCCACTCCGTGATGCCACGAAGCAGGCATCCCCTGTGAGCGACGATCGACTGTGAGCCGCGCGTTGCTTGCCCCTGCCAGGAGAGACCGAGTGCGGCGAGTTCGATCTTCGTGAACAGGGTTGGTGCCTCTGCGTGGCAGGACGCCGAACCGGCCCGCGCCCGACCACCCACGCTGCGTTGCCGAGTCAGCCGGCTCGCGCCGCCGCGAGCCAGAGCAGCGCCACCACGGTCTTGGTGTCGGTGATGGTGCCGTCCTGGACCATCGCCATGGCGCGCGACCAGGCGACCTCGTGGAGCTCCATCACCTCGTCCACCTCGTGGGCAGTCGCGCCCGGGGTGAGGTCGTGGGCGCTGAAGAGATGGATCCGTTCGTCGGTGAAGCCGGGCGTGGTCCAGATCGTCGTCAGCCGTTCGAGTCGCCCGGTGGTGTACCCGGTTTCCTCGGCGAGCTCCCGGTGGGCCGTCGCCTCCGCCGCCTCCTCGCCGTCGCGCCGACCGGCGGGAATCTCCCAGAGCCAGCCGTCGGTGGCATGTCGAAATTGGCGAATCAACAAGATCCGTGGGTCGGCGTCGGTGGCCGGATCGAGAAACGGCACCACGGCCGAGGCGCCGGAGTGCCGCATCATCTCGAGCTCACCGACCGCGCCATTGGGAAACCGGACGGTGTCGACGTCCAGGTTCACGACGCGGCCGGTGTAGATCCGCCGGGTGGACAGGAGGGTCAAAACTCCTGCACCTCGATCGGCCCGAGCCTCAACCCCTCGATCCCTCGCCGAATCGTCGCGATGTCACCCACCACCACCACCGTGAGGCGAGTCGGGTCGAGGTATTGCTGGGCAGCCGCCTGCACCTCTGCTGCCGTGACCCGCCCCATCGCCGCCAACTCGTCGGCGGTCCGGCTGAGGGGGTGACCGAACTGCAGCGCCGAGGCGATTGCCCCGTTGACCTGGGCGGCCGTCTCGTAGTCGCCGAGGGCGCCGAGCACGTTGTAGTTGCGCGCCCGCTCGAGTTCGTCGGCGGGCACCGGTTCGGTGCGTATCCGCTCGAACTCGCGGAAGAAGACCGCCAGCGACGAGTCGGTGACGTTGGTGCGCACCTGTGATGCCGCCACGAACGGCCCCGGCACCGGACTCCACTGATAGCTCGACGAGGCGCCGTAGCTGTAGCCCCGCTGTTCACGAAGGATGTCGTTCAGTCGGGACGAGAACGAGCCACCGAGAATGGTGTTCATCACCGAGATCGCGGCGTAGTCGGGTGACTCCCGGTCGACGCCCGGGGCGCCGATGAAGACCACCGATTGTGGTGCCCCGGGCTTGTCGACCAGGATCACCCGGGTCTGGGGGCGCGGAGGGCTGGCCACGGTGGATGCCGCGGGCTTGGTGGCGGCGGTCTCGGGCGCCGGCCAGTCGCCGAAGTGCGCCGCGGCCCAGCGCCGCGCCTCGGCCGCGGTGACATCACCGGTGAGGATGAGGACGGCCTTGGCAGGATCAGCCACCGAGGCCCAGAACGCCCGGACCGACTCCGCCGTCAACGCGGCGGTGGTGGCCGAGTCGCCCGAGAGGTTCTCGTGCATCGGGTGGCCGGCGGGGAAGACGTTGCGGGCGAAGACCCGCGAGGCGACCTGTCCCGGTGAGTCCTTCGCTGCCACAAGCTGTGCCTGTCGCGCGTCCCGTTCACGGGCGATGTCGGCCTCGGCGAAGGCCGGACGCAAGGCCACATCCGCCAACAGGCCCAGCGCCTCACCGAAGGTCCGCTTGGGACCGCTGACGGAGAGCGAGAACTCTTCCCACGACGCGCTGGTGCGCAGCGTCGCCCCGAGGAAGTCGACGGCCTCGGCGAGCCCAAGGGCGTCCTTCCCTCCCGCGCCCTCATCGAGCATCGAGGCGGTGAAGGTCGCCAATCCCGGAGCTGCCCCCGCGGTGCGCGCCCCACCGTCGATGATCAGCCGGCCACTGACCAGTGGGACCTCGGCGTTGCGGGAGACGAGGATCGTGAGCCCATTGTCGAGTCGCGCCGTGTCGACGGCGGGCAGCGTCAGGGCCGGTGCCGCCCCGAGCGGCGGTGGGGAGGTGACCTGGGCACTCATCGGCACGGCGACGGCCAGCAGGGCCACCACGGCGGCATGGGAGGTCTGGGTGCGGGTCATGGGGTCACCTCCCGGGCGACGGCGTGGAGTTCGGGCTGACCTTCGGGGGCAACACTGACGATCGCGCGTGGACCGAGGAGGTACTGCTCCACGACGCGGCGCACGTCGTCGGCCGTGACCGCCTTGGTCCGCTCGAGATCACGGCCGAAGGCATCGGGTTCCCCGGTCTCGTAGTAGTAGCTGTTGAGTTGGTTGGCCTTGCCATTGACGGTCTGGATCGCATTGAGGAACGAGGCCTCCATCGAGTTCATCGCCTGCTCCATCTCCGCAGCCGTGGGGCCGTCGGCCGCCAGCCGAGCCAGCTCCTCGTCGATCGCCGCCTGCAGCGTCGGGAGCGCCACACCGGGCTTCCCCTGGGCGGTCACCGAGAAGTCGCCGGCGAGCTTCTGGTGGTCGGGAAAGGCCCGGACAAACACCACCGATTGATCGTCGTACTCGAGCCGCTTGGTCAGGCGCGAATTCTTCGACCCGGTGAGGATCTGGGCCGCGACCTGAAGCGCCGCGTCATCGTCGCCCCATGCGCGGGTGGTGTGCCACGCGTACTGGAGTCGGGCCATCTGGACCCGGTCCTCGGTGGTGACCAAGGTGTCACGGGCCATCTGGGGTTGCGATGGTTCCGGGTAGGTGATGTCGGGGCCACGGGGGATGTCGCGGAAGTACTTCTCCGCCAGGGCGAGGACTTCGGCCCGGGTGACATCGCCCGCCACCACGATGCTGGCGTTGTTGGGCGCATACCAGGTGCGGAAGAAGTCCTGGACGTCGGTGAGTGAGGCGGCGCTGAGGTCGGCCATCGAGCCGATCACCGGCCACGAATAGGGGTGGCCTGCCGGATACATGAGCGGTGGCATGATGTCACCGACCTTGCCATACGGCTGGTTCTCGTAGCTCTGGCGTCGCTCGTTCTTCACGATGTCGCGCTGGGCGTCGACCTTCGCCTCATCCATGGTGGGGAGCAGCCACCCCATCCGGTCGGCCTCCAGCCAGAGCATCACCTCGAGCGACGAGGTGGGGCCATACTCGTAGTAGTTGGTCCGGTCGGTCGTGGTGGAGCCGTTGTTGTTGGCGCCGGCCCCCTCGAGCATCCGGTCGAACATCGGATAGGGGGCGTGTTCCGACCCCATGAACATCAGGTGCTCAAAGAGGTGGGCGAAGCCGGTGCGGCCCGGCTTCTCGCTTCCCGAGCCGACATGATACCAGACATTGACGGCGACGATCGGTGCCGAATGATCCTCATGGACGATGAGGGTCAGGCCGTTGTCGAGGGTGTCGACGGTGGCCGACACCGAGAGGGCTGGCGCGCCGCCACCGCAGGCGGCAAGCAGCAGGAGGGGAAGGATGCGTCTCATGAGCAGGGTCCCTTGATCAATGGACAAGTGGTGACAGACGACACAGGCGCCGGGGCACACGACACCTAGAACGTGAAGGTTTCTCCGTGCTTCGGAACATGCACCTCGCCGACCCCGAGCTCGAGGAGCATTGCCCGCATGCCCTCGAGTGCCTCCGGTTCGCCGTGGACACAGAACGCCCGCTGGATCGGGCCACCGAGGTCGGTGACCCAGTGCCGCAGCTCGTCGCGGTCGGCGTGGGCCGAGTAGCCGTTGATGGTGGTGATCTCGGCGGCAATCTCATGTTCCGCGCCGTAGATCTTCACCGGCGAGCGTCCCTCACGGATCCGTCGACCGAGGGTGTGCTCTGCCTGGAAGCCGACGAAGACGATGGCATTGTTGGGGTTGTCGCCGTGGTTGATCAGGTGATGGAGAATCCGTCCCGACTCGACCATGCCGCTCGCCGCGATGATGATCGCCGGCCCCTTGAGGCGGTTGAGTCCCTTCGACTCCTCGACACTGCGGACGTAGCGGACCATGTGGTGGTCGAGCAGGTGCGACGTCTCGCGAACCAAGTCCTCGCTGCGATCGAAGATCTCCGGATGCATCCGGAAGACGTCGGTGGCCTCGAGCGCGAGCGGCGAGTCGATGAAGATCGGCACCTCGGGGATCTTGCCGTCGCGCAGCAGTTCGTGCAGCGCATAGACCAGCTCCTGGGTGCGCCCGAGCGCGAAGGACGGGATCAACACCTTGCCCCCGCGCTCGGCCACCCGGCGCACGATCTGGCCGAGGGTCTCCGAGGCACCCTTGGTGGTCTCGTGCTGCCGCAGCGCGTAGGTGCTCTCGATGATGAGGGTGTCGACGGGTCCCCTGGGGGCCTGTGGGTCGCGAATGATCGGCTGGTTCCATCGGCCGATGTCACCCGAGAAGACGATTCGCGGATCGCCGTCGCGTTCGCCCTGCACCACCACGCTGGCGGAACCGAGGATGTGTCCGGCATCGAAGAAGCTGGCGCGGATGTCGGCGCCGTCGATCCGGAACGACTTGCCATAGGGATGTGCGTGCATCAACTCCTGCACGGTCAGGACGTCGGCCATGGTGTACAGCGGCTCGGCCTCGGGTCCTGCGCGGCCCTTCTTCTGCAGCCACCGGAAGTCGGATTCCTGGATATGGGCCGAGTCGGCGAGCATCACGGCGCAGAGATCGCGGGTGGCCGGTGTCGCATGGATCGGCCCGTCGTACTGCCGTGAGGCGAGGAGCGGTAGTCGGCCTGAATGGTCGATGTGGGCGTGCGAGAGGATGATGGCGTCGAGCGCACGCGGATCGAACGACATCGCCTGGTTGAGTTCCTGCGAGGCGCGCCGTCGTCCCTGGAAGAGCCCGGCGTCCAGCAGGATCTTCCGGCCGCGGTAGTCCAGCAGGTGACACGAGCCGGTGACCTGACCGGCGGCCCCCCAAAAGGTGATGGATGTCTTGCTCACGGCAGCAGCTCCCGAATGGCCAGGACTGGCAGTTTGGCCGCCTCGGCGAGCAGGTAGCGCAGCTCGGTCGAGAAACGGCTCGAGATCGGCGATGTGGCGGTCGGTGAGGTCCAGGCCTCGAGCCCGAGACGTCGCGCCTCGAGCCGGAGTCGGGCGAGATGGAAGGGGTCGCTGACCAGGATCACCCGAGGCTTTCCCTCGGCGAGCAGCCACGCGGCCACCGCCTCCATCGACCCCGCGGTGGTGTATCCCTCTGGCTGCACCAGCACTTGGCCGGGCGGCACGCCCACGCCGACCAGGTAGCGCTGGCCGGCGGTCGCCTCACTCATCCGGTCCCCGGGGACGATCGCGCCGGTGACCACGATCAGGTCGGCCCAGCCGTCACGGAAGAGGCCGGCGCCGTGGTCGAGTCGCGCCTGAAGGACCGGTGATGGTCGGCCGTCGTATTGTGCCGCACCGAGAACGACGATGGCGTCGGCGGCATGTCGTTGATCGAGGCGGGAGACCACCAGCACGGCGACGAAGGAGATGAGGTAGATGGTGGCGGCACCGGCCGCCAGAACCGCCATCCAGCGGCGGGTCGTCGTCGTCAGAACGGGAACGACTCCCCCTCACGCGGCACGATCACGTCGCGGACGCCTTCCTCGCGGAGGATCGTCACCATCATCGCCACGGCGAGGTCGTCACCATGGACCACGAAGGCGCGACGGACCTCCCCGAGTTGTCGGAGCCAGTGGCGAATCTCCTCGCCATCGGCATGCCCGCTGAAGGCGTTGAGGGTCTCGATCTCGGCGAGGACCTCAACCTCGGTCCCCTCGACCACCACCCGATTGACGCCAGCTTCCAGCAACTGTCCCACCGCACCCTCTTCCTGGAAGGCAGTGAACAGCACGGTGTTGCGGGCCTCGGGGAGGAGGCGGCGCAGGTGGTGCGCCGCCCGCCCCGTGTCGCCCATCTGGGTCGGCGCGATGATGATTGCCGGTCCGGTGAGGGCGTCGAGTTCCTCACGCATCCCCTCCTCGGCGGCATGGCGGATCAGCGCCTGGTCGAAGGGGCCGCCGGTGGTCGCCCGGTAGGCGTCCTCCGCGCGCGCCATCGCCTCGGGATGGAGCCGCAGCACGGTGGAGAACGAGATCGCCGCCGGGGTGTCGAGCCAGATCGGGATGCCGGGAATGCGGTCTTCGCGCCAGAGCCGCTGCAGCGCCCGGACGAACTCGTGGATCGGGCCGATGCTCGCCGAGGGGACCAGCAGCTGACCGCCGCGCTCGACCGTCGAGCGGACCAGCGTCGCCAACTGCTCCTCCGCCTCCCCGAACGACCGATGCGTGGCGTGGGCAAATGGCCCGCCGATGATCAGCGTGTCGACATCACCGAGCACCGGCTCCGGGTCGCGCAGGAGCGGGGAGTCGGGCCGACCGAGACAGCCCGAGTAGACGATGCGGTGGGAGCCCCCTTCACCGGTTCGCAGTTCGATGGTGGCCGAGCCGAGGATGTGTCCCGCGTCGATGAACTCGAAGACCAGGTTGCGGCGCAGGTGCACCGGTCGGTGAAATGGCTGCCCGACGAAGAGGCCCTGCGAGGTCACCACGTCGGCGAGGGAATAGACCGGTTCCGCCTCGGCGGCGTTGCCGGGATGGACCAGCGCCGTCTCCGTGTGCAACACGGCGGCAAGGTCGCGGGTGGCCTGGGTGGCGTGGATCGCCCCGCTGAAGCCGTGGCGGACCAGCTGTGGCACGCGCCCCGCATAGGTGAGTCCTGCCTGGGAGAGCAGGATGGCATCGACCTTGGACGGATCGAGCGGTAGTTCGCGGTTCTTCGCTGCCGTCGCGTCGAGGTCGCCCTCGAAGAGCCCGGCGTCGAGCAGCACCTTCGCGCCGGCGGCCTCGAGCAGGATCATCGAGCCGGTGGCGGTGGCTGCTCCACCGAAGAAGGTCAGGGTTCGCGGTGCGCTCATCGTGTTCCGAAGATACGGTCACCGGCATCGCCGAGACCCGGGAGGATGTAGCCATCGCGATTGAGCTCGCGATCAAGCGCGGCGGCATAGATGGCAATGTCGGGGTGGCGCGCGTTGAACGCACGCACCCCCTCCGGCGCCGCGACCAGGACAAGGAGGGCCATTTCGCCCGCTCCCGCCCGCTTGAGCTCGTCAGCGGCCTCGGCTGCCGAGCCGCCGGTGGCCAGCATCGGGTCGAGCAAGAAGAGGCGGTGCTCCCCGATCGGTTCCGGGACCTTGAAGTAGTACGGGACCGGCTCGAGCGTCTCGTGGTCTCGATAGAGGCCGATATGCCCGACCCGGGCATTGGGGATCAATTGGTTGATGCCGTCGACCATCCCCAGCCCGGCCCGGAGTATCGGCACCAGGGCGATCTTTCCGGCGACCTGCGCCCCGGTGGTGGTCTCCAGCGGGGTGACGACCTCGATGGGCTCGGTGGGGAGGTCACGGGTGACTTCATAGGTCATCAGGGCCGCGATCTCGCTCACGAGTGCCTTGAAGTCGCGCGAAGAGGTCGTCGCGTCGCGCAGCAGCGCCATCTTGTGGCGGATCAGCGGGTGGTCAATGACCGTCAGTCCGGGGAGGTCGGCGGAGGGCATACCCGAATGATCTCGCGACGCGCCGCCCTTGGCAATGCACCGGCGATGGGCGCATCGTTGCGGGATGTCGACGCCACCACTCCGCGCGCTCGAGGCCATCTGGGCCGAACGGATGCCGATCACCACCGCGATGGCGATGGCGACGGTCCCCGGCGACGCCGCGCTGCTCTCGGTGCGGCTGCCGCTCTCGCCGAACCGCAATCACAAGGGGACGGTCTTCGCCGGCTCGCTCTCCGCCCTGGCGACGCTCACGGGGTGGAGCGCGCTCTGGTTGATGGCCCGGGACGCGGGCCTCAACCCCCACATCGTCCTCCAGGATGCCAGTATCCGGTATCTCCGGCCGGCCCGCAGCGATGTGGTCGCCGCCTGCCCGGTTCCCGATGCCGCAATTCGTGAGCGCCTCCTCGATGTCTATCGTCGCCGGGGTCGGGTCCGGACCACCCTGGCGGTCAGCATTCGCGACACCGACGGCAACGAAGTGGCCACCTTCGAGGGTCGCTACGTGGTGCACCGACTGGATGTATTTTCGGACGATTCATGATGGGCGATGGACCATGGCCGTCGCCGACCACCGACCACCCGACACCCGAACGACGAGGTCCGCCTCCGATGCTCCCGCTTCGCTTTCTCGCCGCCGCCACCGTTGTCGCGCTGTTCGCGTGCACCGGCTCCCCGAACGGCGAGGCGTCCGCTGCCGCCCCAGTGGAGGCCGTCAGGCTCGACGATGAACGCCGCATCCTGATCGCCGACTCGGTGCGTCGCACCCTGGAGCACTTTGCGCAGGTGGTGGAGTCGATGAACGCCGACGAGATCGCGTCGTTCTACGCCGATGACGCCGACATGCACTGGCTCGAGGATGGTGAGGTGGTCTATCGCTCACCGCGTGACGTGGCCGCTGCGATCCGCGAGCTCGGTGCCACGATGACGATCGGGCGATTGATGTATGACGGCACCGAGGTCAATGCCGTCGCCCCCGGGGTCGCCATCGTGATGACCGGCTTCGCCCAGCAGTTCACGACGCTCAGTGGCGAGACCGGCGGCTTCGCCGGTGCCATGACGGCTGTCATGGTGCATCGCGGCGGTCGCTGGCTCTTCCTCAGCGGGCACACCTCGAGCGCCGGCAATCGGGCCTCCGGCGAGTAGCGCGATGCCACCGGGAATCCGCCTCCTCCTCGGTGCCGGTGTGGCCTTCACCCTGGTCGGCCTGCTGGGACTCGCCGTCACCCTCGAGGGGACCGTCGCCCCGGTGGTTCGCTGGCTGTTGGTGCTCTGCTATGCGGTGGGGGCCCTCTGCCTGATCGCCGCCGGCCTCTGGTGGGCGATCCGCTGGACCCGCCGTCGCGATCAATAGCCGGCGGCGGGGTGGGGGCACGGGGCCCCCGTCGGTGGGTCAGGGTCGAGCGAACACGGGATCCTCGGCCACCCACAGCTCGGTGCGCGGCTCACCGCCCACGAACGCGACGCGGTTGCCCGCGGGGTTGAGGACGTGGCCGCGCTCGCCAGCGGACCCCCGCACCCGCCGGGGCGTCCCGCCGGTGGCCGGCACGGCAACCAGCTCGTGCTCCTCGGAGCCGTCCCAGC
>JAHEFN010000272.1 GCA_024640185.1 Gemmatimonadota bacterium
CCGAGGGAAGGTCGACGACAACCTGGGTGTGAGTGATCACAAGCCGGTCTGGGTCGACCTTCGGCTGGGCCCCGAGCGAATCACCACGACTCCACCACGCGTCGGATCCCCATGAACGCCGACCGCAGGCCGACCGCAGGCCCAGCGGGCCGACAGCATCACCTGCATGGCCTGCTCCTGCTGGTCCTGCTGGCCGGGTGCGCCGGTGCCACTCACCCTCGCCTCGTGCCGGCCGCCGTCCCAGACGAGGTCGTCGGCACACTGCTGCTGGTCGGCGACGCCGGTGCCCCGCAGGATGACGACCCCGTGCTCGCGGCGCTCGGCCGGGCGCTCCGGGAACATCCCGAACGGTCCACCGCGATCTTTCTCGGTGACAACGTGTATCCGCAGGGCGTCCCGCCTGAGGGGTCGCCGAATCGCGTCGATGCTGTCCATCGGCTGCAGCTGCAGCTCGACGCCACGGTTGGCAATGGAGCGTCGGCGATCTTCGTCGCTGGCAACCACGATTGGGACCGCGGTGGGGAGGATGGCTGGCCCGCCGTGCGCCGACAGACCGCACTGGTGCGCGAGCTCGGCGGTGGCAACGCCGCCCTGCTCCCCGGCGATGGCTGCCCCGGACCGGTTGTGCGCGACGTCCCCGGTTTTCGGCTCGTCGCGCTCGACTCCCAGTGGTGGCTCCACCGCGGCCCGCGGCCGAGCACGCCTGCCGACGGCTGTCGAACCTGGGACAGTGCCGCCGTGGCAATTGGCCTGCGCGAGGCGGTCGATGTCGACCGCTGGCAGAGCATCGTGATCGCCCATCACCCACTCGAGAGCCACGGCGAGCACGGTGGGCATTTCCCCCTGCTCGATCACCTTTTTCCGCTCCGGCAGCTGCGGCCGTGGCTCCTGATTCCGTTGCCGCTGCTCGGTTCGGCCTATCCGATCGCCCGCCGCCATGGCATCAGCAGCCAGGACCAGAGCCATCCCGACTACCGGCGCTACCGCGGGGCCATCGAGGCGGCGGTGGGTGCTGGGGTGCTCGCCTATGCGGCGGGGCACGAACACTCGCTGCAGGTGCTCGATGAGGCGCCGTTCGCCGTGGAGATCGTCAGTGGGACGGGGTACGACGGCCATGCCGATGCCGTCACCTGGGGGCGGGACACGCGGTTCGCGCGCGCCGCGGGGGGATTCGTCCGGCTGGATCGGCTGCAGGACGGACGCGTGCGGCTGGCCGTCCTCGTGGTTGTCGACGGCGTGGCGCGGGAAGTCCACAGCGAGATCCTGGTCCGACCCACGCCCTGAACCCACCCGCGCTTGCTATCTTGGTGGATGCCTCGACCCGCCCTCACCCTGCTGGTCCTGGTCGCCCCGATCTCCGCGCTCGTGGCCCAGGAGATCCCCAGACCAGAGTACGTGACGTACCTCCCTCGCGAGGCGCCACGTGCGGTGACCGCAACGGCAGCGAACATCCAGTTCCAGCTGTTCGGAAGTCCCGACAGCCCCACCTGGACCGACGCCGATCCGGCCGATGGTATCGACGACCGGCGAGGCCGGCTGTTCCTCGAGCTCGCGGAACGGTTCGCCCCGTGGCTTGCCCGGAACACCTACGGGTTCCCGATGGATGCCCGCCGGTTCATCACTGCAACAGGGCAGTTTCCGCTGGTCATCGATTCCTTCGATGTGGCACGGCCGTCCCCGACGCTGATCAGCTCTGATTCGATCAATCTCGCCCGCCTCGGCGAGCGGCCCTGTCCGGCGGGCGCCGCGACCGGCGATCCGCGTCCCGACTGTCGTGTGCGTGACCTGCTTGCGGCCAGGGGTCCACAGGTCGTGCGAGAGATCGGTCCCATCGGGTCGGATATCGAGGTTCGGGAGGTGCTCTATCTCAACTTCCCGGGTGATTCTCCCGGCAGCTGGGCCGAGGAGTACGAGGGGGGCGATCGCGATGGGGTGAGCCCGCGCTATCTCGGCTGGGCAAAGAGCTTCGTCCATCCGTTCATCGCCACGGTCGAGGGTGGCTTCGAGCTGGTGTTGCAGTATTGGTTCTTCTACCCGACCAACGATGCCGGCAACATCCACGAGGGGGACTGGGAGCACCTGAACGTGGTGATCGCCCCGCGGGAGGCGGTGACGCGACCCTACACGGCGGGGGAGCTGCGCAGCCTGCTCGATGGCGAAGCGCCGCTCGAGGAGCTGGTGATCCGTCGGATCGAGCATTTCTTCCATCATTGGGTGTTGCCGCTCGACTACTCCCAACCGAACGTCTATGCCCCGCGCCCAGAATGGGAACGGGAGCTGGCGACACTGCCGGTGGAGCGCCGCGGCCAGAAGGCAGTGTGGCGGGCTCTCCGCGAGCGAGCGTGGGCGGACGAGGCAGAGACGGTCCCCGACCTGCATCCGCGGGTGTACATCGGAGGCAACGGGCGGGGGCTGAACCTGTTGCTCACGAGTCCCACCCGGCTCGGTCGGTCGAGCCATGGCTCGTATCCCTTCCCAGGTCTCTACAAGGGGATCGGCCCCGCCGGGACGGGCGAATCCATCGACCTGGGCTGGGATGTGTTCGACCATCCGCCCGCTGCCGACGCCCCCGAGTCGGAACGGGTGGTCCGCTATGACAATCCTGCGCGGCTCGAGATCCTTCCCGACTGGGAGGTGGTCGCCGACCGGGCCGTGGTCGATGCCACCATCCGTGATCGCTGGGGTTGGTTCCTCTTGCCGGCACGATTCGGCTACCCGGCGTCGGAGTCGCCGTTCGCCGGCGTGGTGCGTTACGCCGAGACCGGCAACCTCGCCCTGCCCCCTCCCATCTACAGCGGTGGGTGGAATCGCAGTGGCGCCGGTCCGGGCCATGCGCTCTACGCCTTTCACCGGGTGCCCGAGGTCTTCCCGAATGACCTGCAGGACACTTTTCGGCCCAACTGGGGGGCGCTCAACCTCACGTTGCCGGTCGTTTCCGTCCTGCCACCGTTTGACCTCGCGCTCCGGGCCCTGGGAACCCCGATCCGGGCGCTGCGCGCTGGCGGGCGGCCGACCTATGTCCGTTCCGAGGATCTCCCCTTGCGGGGGATTGGTGTGGGGCTCGGCCCGGTGACCTTCGGCCCAGGGGACGACTTCTGGCGCCTGGTTGGATTCGGCGAGCTCTCCGGGCCATTCCTCCAGGAGATCGGCCGACGGACCGGATCGGTCTTTTCTGCTGGACTCGCGCCGGTGCAGCAGGAACGCCTGACCGGGGTCCGCGGCGAGCTGAGCCTGCACCTCGGTGCCCGATTCGTGAGTACCAATGGTCTCACCCACGGCCGGGCCCGCTTTACCCAGGGCATTTTCTATGACGGGGAGCGCCAGGGTCAGCTCGCCGCCGAGATCAACTTCTGGGAGTACACCGGCAGCCTCCGCTACAACCTCTGGATCGATGCGTTTCAGCCGTTCCTGATGCTGGGCTACGGGCTGTCGTGGTACCGCCTGGAGGACGTGACCGCTTTCGGCGAGCCGCTGGGTGACGGGACGTCGCGCTGGGTGCGTCGTCCCGGCCTGTTCGACAACCTGTTGCCCAACACGTGGCACTTTGGTGGCGGAGTCGAGGTCCTCCCCAAGCGGGGAGTGGGCGCAATCGACCTGGGCCTGAAGGCCACGGCTGCGTATC
>JAHEFN010000038.1 GCA_024640185.1 Gemmatimonadota bacterium
TCCAGATGACGATCGAGTTGATCATCCCGGTGGCGATGGACGAGGGGCTGCGCTTCGCGATTCGCGAGGGTGGCCGGACCGTCGGCGCCGGCGTGGTGACGAAGATTCTCAAGTAGGGACGCAGCTGCACGCTGCGTTTGGCGGGATCCACGCGACAGTGGCCGGGCACTTCTGCCCGATCATGATGCGCAACTGACGAGGAATACCAGATGGCTGGAAAGATCCGGATTCGCCTCAAGGCGTTCGACCACGTGGTGCTGGACCAGGCCGCGGCGGATATCGTGCGCACGGCGGAGAAGACCGGGGCCCAAGTGTCGGGGCCGATTCCGCTTCCCGTGAAGATGGAGCGGTGGACCGTGCTGCGGTCCCCGCACGTCGACAAGAAGAGCCGTGAACAGTTCGAGCTGCGCACGCACAAGCGGCTGCTCGACATTCACGACTCACGTCCCCAGACGATGGACGCGCTGACCAAGCTGGATCTTCCAGCAGGCGTGGACGTCGAGATCAAGGTCGAGTAGCCATGGCGACCAATGGATTGATCGGCCGCAAGCTCGGGATGACCCGGGTCTTCGCCGAGGACGGCACCGCGGTGCCCGTGACGGTGATCGAGGCCGGGCCCTGCCCGGTGATCCAGGTGCGTGAGAGCCAGGTCCAGCTCGGGTACGGTCGCAAGAAGGCGACGCGGACCTCGCGGGCCGAGGCCGGGCACGCCCGGCTGGCCGGACTCGACTATGCCCCCCAGGTGATCCGCACCTTTGCGCCACTCGGCGACGCGGTCGAGCCTGGTGCGATGGTGACGGTTGCGATGTTTGGCGAGGGTGACCGGGTGAAGATCACCGGAACCTCAAAGGGTCGCGGCTTCCAGGGCGTCGTCCACCGCTATGGGTTCGGCGGCGGACCGGCCACCCACGGCAGCACGCGTCGCCGGAACCCGGGCTCCATCGGGCCCGGAACCAACCCGTCGCGCGTCATCAAGGGCAAGAAGATGCCGGGCCACCACGGATCGGTACGCCATACGGAGATGGGTCTTCGCGTCGTCAAGGTCGATGCCGAACGGAACCTGCTCTTCGTGCGCGGTGCCGTTCCCGGATCCAAGAACGGGATCGTGACTGTCGCGATGCAGGAAGGGAAGAGCCGCCATGATTGATGTGCCGCATTTCTCGTCTGCCGGCAAGCAGCACAAGTCGGCGTTCGCCCTCCCGTCCGAGCTCTTCGACGGGACCGTGAACGAGTCAGTGCTCCACCAGGCCGTGGTCACCTACCTGGGCAACCAGCGTCAGGGGACGGCCAAGGTGAAGCGTCGCCAGGAAGTCTCCGGCGGCGGCAGGAAGCCCTGGAAGCAGAAGGGGACCGGCCGCGCGCGCGCGGGCACGATCCGGGCTGCGCAGTGGCGTGGCGGTGGTGTGGTCTTCGGACCGGCCCCGCGCGACTACCGCAAGGATCTGCCGAAGAAGGTGCGGCAACTCGCCCGCCGCTCGGCATTCAATGCACGGGCACGCGAGGGCATGGTTCGGGTCATCGATGCGATCGACCTGACGACGCCGAAGACCCAGGAGTTGTTGGGCCTGATCGCAAAGCTCGAGCTGGGCACCGGACGGATCCTGATCCTCACCGACGGCGCCAAGCCGACGGTGCACCTTTCGGCCCGGAACGTCCCGGGTGTCACCGTGCTGCCGTTCGCGGAAGCCACGGCCTATGACATCCTGCACGCGAAGTGGCTGGTGATCGAGCACGCGGCATTGGTCGCGAAGGAAGGTGCCTGATGGCTGACCTGCACCGCATCGTGGTCCGGCCACTGATCACCGAGAAGACCTCCGCTGCCTGGCAGGCTCGCGGCGAGTATGTCTTCGAGGTCCACCCGGAAGCCACCAAGCCGCAGATTCGCGACGCCCTGAAGCAGCTGTTCGGGGTGACCGCGACGAATGTGCGGACCATGCAGATGCGCCGCAACGCGATCGCCCGGGCTCGTACCCGTGGTGTGACGCCGCGTTGGAAGAAGGCCATCGTGACGCTGAAGGACGGCGAGTCACTCGCCGTATTCGAGGGCTGAGATGAGCATTCGTCAGTTTCGTCCGATTACCGCGGGCACGCGCTTCCGGTCGGTCTCCGGGTTTGATGAGATCACCCGGGGCACCCCGGAAAAGTCGCTGGTGGAGCCGCTGAAGAAGAGCGGCGGCCGCAACAACAAGGGCCACATCACCGTCCGCCATCGCGGCGGTGGGCACAAGCGGCAGTACCGGCGCATCGACTTCAAGCGGGACAAGTTCGGCATTCCGGCTCGGGTGGCGGAGATCGAGTACGATCCCAACCGCACCGCGCGGATCGCCCTGTTGGTCTACGCCGACGGTGAGAAGCGCTACATCCTCCATCCGCGAGGCCTGTCGCAGGGCGACACGGTGGTGAGTGGACCCGGGAGCGATGTGCGCATCGGCAACGCCCTGCCGCTCGCCGAGGTGCCGCTGGGCACCGTGGTGCACAACATCGAGCTCAAGATCGGCAAGGGTGGCGCCATGGCGCGCTCGGCCGGTCAGGGCGCCCAGGTGGTGGCCCGCGAGGACGAGTACGTGACCCTGCGCCTCAAGAGCACCGAGATGCGGATGGTCCACAAGCGCTGCATGGTGACGATCGGTGAGGTCGGCAACGGCGAGCACGAGCTCCTGTCGGCTGGCAAGGCGGGGAAGAATCGCTGGAAGGGCCGCCGGCCCTCGGTGCGTGGCGTGGCGATGAATCCGGTGGACCACCCGCTCGGCGGTGGTGAGGGCAAGACCTCTGGCGGACGGCCGCCGGTCTCGCCCTGGGGCAAGCCGGAAGGCACCAAGACCCGCAAGCGCAAGAAGGCATCGACCCGGCTCATCGTTCGCGGACGCAAGCGCGGAAAGGCGACCAAGTAATGGCACGGAGCATTCGGAAGGGCCCCTTCATCCAGCAGGCACTGTTGGACAAGGTCGCGGCCCAGAACGCCAAGAACGAGAAGAAGGTCATCAAGACCTGGAGCCGGGCGAGCACCATCCTCCCGGAGTTCGTCGGCCATACCTTCGCCGTGCACAACGGGAACAAGTTCGTCCCCGTCTACGTGTCGGAGAACATGGTCGGGCACAAGCTCGGGGAGTTCTCCCCGACGCGACTGTTCCGCGGGCACAGCGGCAAGCTGGTCGCGGACAAGAAGGCGAAGGCCTGATATGCAGGGACATGCAATCCAGCGACTGGTCCGTCAGTCACCGCGCAAGATGCGCCTGGTGATGGACCTCATCCGCGGCAAGAACGTCAATGAGGCGTACGCGATCCTCCAGTTCAACAAGAAGCTGGCGGCACGCCAGATCGCCAAGACGCTCAAGTCGGCGGTTGCCAACGCCGAACAGCGCGCCGAACGCGAGGCCGAGTCATTCGACCTCGACACTCTGGTGGTGGTCAATGCCCAGGTCGACATGGGTCCGCCACTGAAGCGATTCCGCCCGGCCGCACAGGGCCGCGGTGTACCGATCCGGAAGCGGACCAGCCACGTGCGCATTGCCGTGGCGCCGAAGGGAGCGAAGTAATGGGGCAGAAGACGCATCCGGTCGGATTCCGGCTCGGGATCACCCGTCAGCCGTTGTCGCGCTGGTACGCCGGCAAGGAGATGCCGGCGTTGCTCGGCGAGGACCGCCTGATCCGGGACTACATCCAGAAGCGACTCGGCCACGCGGCCATCGCCGAGGTCCACATCGAGCGGAAGCCGGGGAAGGTGACCATCACCATCCACACCGGTCGCCCGGGAGTCGTCATCGGCAAGAAGGGCGCCGAGGTCGACAAGCTCCGCGAGGAGCTGGCCCTGGTGATCGAGCGGCACAGCGGCACGGCGCGCGAGGTCGCGGTCAATGTCGAGGAGATCAAGCGGCCGGAGACGTCGGCCAAGCTGGTCGCCGACAACATCGCCGCGCAGCTGGTGCAGCGGATCTCGTTCCGCCGGGCCATGAAGCGCGCCGTGCAGAGCGCGATGCGGATGGGAGCCTTGGGTATCCGGGTTCGTGCCGGTGGCCGCCTCGGCGGTGCCGAAATCGCGCGCACCGAGGGCTACCGCGAGGGTCGGGTGCCGCTGCACACGCTGCGCGCCGACATCGACTATGCCACGAGCACGGCCAGGACCACCTACGGGGCGATCGGGATCAAGGTCTGGATCTTCCGTGGTGAGGTGGTCGAGGACGTCTCGGGCCGCACCTACAGCACGGGGAGCTGATCACCATGCTCGCACCGAAGCGGATCAAGTTCCGCAAGACCTTCAAGGGACGGACCAAGGGCGTCGCGACGCGCGGCAACACGGTGGCGTTCGGGCAGTGGGGCATCATGTCCCTCGATCCGGGCTGGATCACCAGCCGGCAGATCGAGGCGGCCCGAGTCGCGATGACCCGCGAGATGAAGCGTGGCGGCAAGGTGTGGATCCGGATCTTCCCGGACAAGCCGATCACCAAGAAGCCTGCCGAGACCCGAATGGGTAAGGGCAAGGGCAACCCGGATGGTTGGGTGGCCGTGGTCAAGCCGGGTCGCATGCTGTTCGAGGTGGATGGGATCCCGGAGGAGCTCGCCCGTCGGGCGATGCGGCTGGCCGAGGCCAAGCTGCCCGTGAGGACGCGGATCGTGAAGCGGGAGGAAATCTGATGATTCTGGCGACTGACCTGCGTGAGCTCTCCGTTGAGCAGCTCGACGCCAAGCTGGCGGAGTTGAAGGAGGAGCGGTTGAAGCTCCAGTTCCGTTCGGCGACGGAGTCGATCGAGAACCCGATGCAGTTCCGGACCTTGCGCCGCGACATCGCGCGTGTGCTGACGGTCCTGGGCGAGAAGCGGCGTGAGGGCTGAGGAAACGATGAACGACGAAACGACGACACCGGCCGGCGCACGCGCCGCCCGCAAGACCCGGCAGGGCGTGGTGGTTGGTGACCGGATGGACAAGACGGTCACGGTCCTCCTCACCCGTCAGTTTGCCCACGTGAAGTACGGCAAGCAGGTGACCCGGACGAAGAAGGTCAAAGCGCGTAACGACCATGACGCCAAGGCCGGCGACACGGTGCGCATCATGGAGACCAGGCCTCTCGCCAAGACGGTACGGTGGCGGACGGTTTCGGTCGTCGAGCGGGCACGCTAAGGCCCGGGGGATAACGAGCGATGGTTCAGCAGGAGAGCATGCTCAAGATCGCGGACAATTCCGGCGCCCGAAAGGCGTTGGTGATCCGTGTGCTAGGCGGGTCGCGCCGACGCTACGCCTCCCTTGGCGACAAGGTGGTGGTGGCGATCAAGGACGCGATCCCGAACGGGCAGGTGAAGAAGGGCGAAGTGGCCAAGGCCGTCATCGTCCGGACCGCGAAGGAAGTCCGCCGCAAGGACGGCTCCTACATCCGGTTCGACGAGAACGCCGCGGTCCTCATTGATGACAAGGGCGAGCCACGGGCGACCCGTATCTTCGGGCCGGTGGCGCGTGAACTGCGTGACAAGCGATACATGAAGATCGTGTCGCTCGCGCCGGAGGTGCTCTGACATGAAGCCCCTCGTCTACAAGAAGTCATCGCGGGTTCGGACGGAACCGAAGCCCGTGCGGATGAAGATGCATGTCACCAAGGGGGACACCGTGCAGGTGATCTCCGGTGACGACAAGGGCAAGACCGGTACGGTGATTCGGGTGTTCCCGAAGTCCGGCCGGATCACGGTGGACGGTATCAACCTCGCCAAGCGTCATCGCCGGGCGACGGAGAACACCGAGGGCGGGATCATGACCTTTCCCGCACCGCTCCACCATTCCAAGGTGATGTTGATCGACCCGAAGAGTGGCGAACCGACCCGGGTCCGGCGGCAGAAGGATGCCGACGGGACGGTCGAGCGGATCTCCGTGAAGTCGGGCGACGTTATTGCGAGGAACCGCTGAGCATGGCGATCAAGACGAAGGGCGGCGGAGCCGCCAACGCATCCAAGGCGCAGTCCACGGCCTCCCACAAGGGAGCGGTGTCGACCCTGCCGACGGATGAGTCCCCGAAGGCGAGCATCGGCAAGCCCCGACTGCAGCGCTACTACGAGGAGACGATCCGCGCCCGCCTGGCGAAGGAATTCGGTCTCGACAACCCGAACCAGGTGCCACGGATCACCAAGGTGGTCCTCAATGTCGGCCTGGGCGAGGCGTCGAAGACCCCTCGGCTGGTGGATGTGGCCGTCGAGGAGCTCGGGCAGGTCACCGGGCAGCGAGCCGTCATCACCCGGGCGAAGAAGGCGATCGCCAACTTCAACCTCCGGGCGGGCATGCCGGTTGGCTGCCGGGTCACGTTGCGCGGGGCGCGGATGTACGAGTTCCTCGATCGCTTCATCAACCTGACGATCCCCCGGATGCGCGACTTCCGTGGCTTGCCGACCCGGTCGTTCGATGGCCGCGGCAACTACACCTTCGGGGTGAAGGAACAGATGATCTTTCCGGAGATCGACTACGACAAGGTCGAAGGGGTCCACGGAATGGACATCACGCTGGTGACCACGGCAGGCCGCGACGATCTCGCGATGGCGCTGCTTCGCGAATTTGGCTGGCCTTTCAGGGGTGAGACGCCGCTCTCGCTCACCTTGGCGTGAGGAGCATAGCATGAGCATGACTGATCCGGTCGCGGATATGTTGACCCGCATCCGCAACGCCTGCTCGGCAGGGCACAAGCGCGTGGACATTCCCGCGTCGAAGCTCAAGGCCGAGTTCGCGAAGCTGCTTCGGGACAATCACTACATCGCGGACTTCCGTGTGCTCGAGGACGGGCCCGGCGGAATGCTGCGGCTGTACCTCAAGTACCACAATGAGTTGCCGGTCATTCGCGAGTTGCAGCGCGTCTCGACCCCGGGGCTGCGGCGGTACGTCAAGTGCCGCGACATTCCCCGAGTCAAGAACGGCCTCGGCATCGCGATCGTCTCGACCCCCCGGGGGTTGATGACCGATCGGCAGGCGCGCTCAGCCAACCTTGGCGGCGAACTTCTCGCCGTCGTCTGGTAGGGGGGCACATGTCACGTATCGGAAAGCGGCCCATCGAGATGCCCGCCGGGGTGTCGATCGAGATCAAGGGCGACACGGTCACCGTGAAGGGCCCCAAGGGGACCCTGACCCGGGCCATTCCCGCCGAGATCTCGGTGACCGCGGAGGGTCAGGTGGTGACCGTCACGCGGCCGAGTGAGGAGACGCGCCACAAGGCCTTGCACGGTCTCTCCCGTTCGCTGGTCGCCAACATGGTCGATGGGGTGGCGAACGGCTTCGAGAAGCTCCTCGAGATCCAGGGCGTGGGGTACAAGGCCGAGCCCAAGCCGTACGGGCTCAACCTGGTGGTGGGGCTGTCGCATCAGGTGGCCATCAAGGCTCCGGAGGGGATCACCCTGACCTGCACCACGCCGACGCTGGTGAAGGTCGAGGGCATCAACAAGGAACTGGTGGGGCAGGTCGCTGCGGAGATCCGCGCGGTCCGTCCACCCGAGCCATACAAGGGCAAGGGTATTCGCTACAAGGGTGAACAGGTCCGCCGCAAGGCGGGTAAGACGGGAGCCAAGTAATGCGTGCGATCCATGCACCGAAGACGGAGTACCAGCGGCGCAAGCGCCGGCACCTGCGCGTGCGCCGGAAGCTTCGCGGGACGGCCTCACGGCCGCGCCTGGTGGTCTTCCGTTCGCTGAAGCACATCTACGGCCAGTTGGTCGACGACGACCGCGGCATGGCGCTGATGGGTGTGAGCGACACGACCGAGGGCATCCAGGTCGAGGGCGAGGGCAAGATTGGTCGGGCCCTCGCCGTCGGGAAGCTGCTTGCCGAGCGGGCGAAGGCGGCCGGGATCACCACGGTGGTGTTCGACCGGGCCGGTTACCAGTATCATGGCCGCGTGAAGGCGGTCGCTGACGGGGCCCGCGAGGGCGGACTGGAGTTCTGATGAGCAACGAAAAGCCAGGATCGGGTCCGACGCAGGGCCGTGGTGGTGGACCGGGCGGTGGCGCACGGGGCCGGGGTCGTGGACCGGGCGGACGCGGGCGCGGCCGCCGTGATGACCGCGACCAGGCCGAGAAGGAATTCACCGAGAACGTCGTGTCGATCAACCGGGTGGCCAAGGTCGTCAAGGGCGGGCGTCGGTTCTCGTTCAACGCCCTGGTGGCCGTGGGTGACGGCAAGGGGCGGGTGGGCATCGCGACCGGCAAGGCCAACGAGGTCGCCGAGGCGGTGCGCAAGGGTGTCGAGGCGGCGAAGCGGGCGATGACGACCATCAACCGCACCGGTTCGACGATCCCGCACCAGACGATCGGACACCATGGCGCGGGCCGCGTGCTGATGAAGCCGGCGGCCTCCGGAACCGGCGTCATCGCCGGTGGTCCGGTGCGCGCCGTGCTCGAGTGTGCCGGGATCACCGACATCCTCACCAAGTCGCTGGGCTCGAACAATCCGCACAACATGGTGCGCGCCACGATGGATGGCCTCACCGGCCTGGTGTCGGTGCAGCAGCTGGCACGGGAGCGCGGCATTGAAGCGGATCAGATTGGCTACAAGCCCCGTCAGGAGGGCTGAAGAATGGGTCGCAATCCAGTGGTTGGGCGGCAGGGCCCGGCGTTCCACGCCGCGGTCATCCCCGCCGAGAGCGAGGCCTCACGCCTTCGGGTCAAGCAGATCCGGTCGGGCATCGGCCACTCGGCGACGATGAACCGGACGCTGAAGGCCATCGGCCTCAGGCATCATCAGGCCACCATCGAAGTCGCCAATAACGCAAGCATGCGTGGCATGCTGACCAAGGTGCGTCATCTCATTGACGTGTCCCCGGTCGAGGAGAGCTGAGAATGGCTGACGAGCAGGAACTGGTCGAGCGCGTGACGCTCTCGAACCTCAAGCCGGCACCGGGATCACGCCAGAACCGCAAGCGGATCGGACGTGGCCCGGGTAGCGGCACCGGCAAGACGGCCGGCAAGGGCCACAAGGGCCACAAGGCGCGCTCAGGCGGCAGCACCAACCCGGGTTTCGAGGGTGGCCAGATGCCCCTCTACCGGCGGCTGCCCAAGCGTGGCTTCACCAACCCGTTCAAGGTCACCCGCCTCGCGGTCAACCTGCGCGACCTCGAGAAGGTCACCGGTGAGGCTGTCACGCCGGAGACCTTGGTCGCCGCAGGCATCCTCAAGAAGGTGTCCGAGCCGGTCAAGTTGCTCGGTCACGGCGACCTGGACCGCAAGATCACCGTGAGTGGCATGCCGGTCTCCGCCACCGCGCGCACCAAGATCGAGGCCGCCGGCGGCCGGGTCGAGGGCTGATGACGGCTCCGCGCGCTCCGGGATTCAACATCGACGACGAGCTCAAGAACAAGCTGTTGTTCACGCTGTTCGTGATCTTCATCTACCGCGTCGGCGCGCACATCGCGTCGCCGACGGTGAACGTCGCGGCGCTGCAGGCCTTCATCCAGAACTCGACGGCTGGCACGCTCTTCCAACTCTACGACGCCCTCGGTGGTGGCCTGTCCCAGGCGACGATCCTGGCGCTCGGGATCATGCCGTACATCTCGGCCTCGATCGTGTTCCAGCTCGCCGCCGGGGTGGTCCCGACCGTGAGCAAGATGCAGAAGGACGAAGACGGTCGGAAGACGATCACCCAATGGACGCGGTACCTGACGGTCATGATCGCCCTCGCCCAGGCGTATACCTTCTCGCTGTTTGTCGAGGGGATCCCGGGCGCGGTCACCAGCCCGGGGATGTTCACGCGGATGATCATGGTCGCGATCCTGACCACCGGTGCCATCTTCGTGATGTGGCTTGGCGAGCAGATCACCGAGCGCGGCGTCGGCAACGGCATGTCGCTGCTGATCACGGTCTCGATCCTTGAGCGGCTCTGGCCCGGTACCCTGGGACTGATCGGTTTCGTGCAGTCCGAGGTGCTGTCGTTCCCGGCGGCCGTCGTCTTCATCGCGATCCTGCTCGCCATGATCGCTGCCGTCGTGGCCATGACCCTCGCCGTCCGACGGATCCCGATCCAGATTCCCCGGAAGGTCATGGGGCGCGGGCGGATTCGTGAGGGCCAGAAGACCTTCATCCCGGTCCGGTTGATCACGGCCGGCGTGATGCCGATCATCTTCGCCCAGACGGTGATCATCGTGCCCTCGACCCTGGCGCAGTTCACCCAGACCGGGATCATGCGGGAAGTGGCCAACTTCCTGGCCCCCGGGACCGGCACCTACAATGTGCTCTTCGGCCTGTTGATCATCGTCTTCAGCTACTTCTACACGTCGATCATCTTCAACTCGGTGGACCTCTCCGAGAACCTGAAGAAGCAGGGTGCGTTCATCCCGGGCGTCAAGCCGGGTGCGGCCACCGCCGACTACATCGACAACGTCCTTGGCCGTATCACGCTGCCGGGCTCGATCTTCCTGGCCCTGGTGGCCGTCATCCCGATCATCGTGGCCACGAAGATGGGCATCCCGTCATTCCAGTTCGGCGGCACGTCGATCCTGATCGTCGTGGGTGTGCTCCTCGACACGCTCTCGCAGATCGAACAACACCGGACGCTCCGCAAGTACGATGGCTTCATGAAGTCCGGCCGGGTCAAGTCCCGCGGCGGGCGACAGAGCAAGTTCATGTGAGTGGGACGGCGTGAGTCCTGAGTCGTGAAAGACGGAAGGGCCGGCAACCGATGTGGAGGCCGGCCCTTCTTGCTCCGACGCGACCCCCGCGTGACCCACGTTGGACCGCTCCAGATTCACGACACCTGACCCAGGACGCCACCATGTACATCCTGCTCCTCGGCCCTCCAGGCGCTGGCAAGGGCACCCAAGGTGCCCTCCTTGCGGAGGCGCTGGGACTCCCCAAGTTCGCC
The DNA here is from genome assembly GCA_024640185.1 of Gemmatimonadota bacterium. Taxonomy (GTDB): domain Bacteria; phylum Gemmatimonadota; class Gemmatimonadetes; order Gemmatimonadales; family GWC2-71-9; genus Palsa-1233. The sequence continues at coordinate 10,813 of JAHEFN010000038.1, forward strand.
ACCGGTGACCTGCTCCGTGACGCCGTGCGGACCGGCACCCCCCTCGGCCTGCAGGCCAAGGCGGTCATGGAGGCCGGCGATCTGGTCAGCGATGACCTGATCCTCGGGGTCATCCGTGACGAGCTCGCCAAGCCTGCCGCCGCTGCCGGGGTGATCTTCGACGGCGTGGTCCGCACGATTCCGCAGGCCGAGGGGATGGCCGCGTTGCTGGCGGAGCGCGATGCCAGGATGGATCATGTCCTCTTCTTCGAGGTGAGCAACGAGGAGATCCTCGACCGCCTGGGGCGTCGTCGTTCCCTCGAGGGGCGCGCCGACGATGACCCGACCGCGGTCGAGCGCCGCCTGGTCGCCTATCGCGACCAGACCTCCCCGGTGCTGGAGTGGTATCGCGAACGGGGCGGGGTCACCACGATCAACGCCATCGGCGGCGTGGAGGAGATCTTCGACCGCGTCCGGACGGCGGTGTCGGGGTCGTGATCACCCTCAAGTCCCCCCGTGAGCTCGATACGATGCGCCGCGCCGGGCGGATCGTGCACGACACCCTCGCCCTGATGCATGAGATCGTCCGGCCCGGCCTCTCCACCGAGGATCTCGACGCCGAGGCCGAGCGGTTCATCCGGAGCCATCCGGGTGCCACCCCGTCGTTCAAGGGCCTCTACGGTTTCCCGAAGACGCTCTGCACCTCCGTCGACATCGAGATCGTCCACGGCATCCCCTCGAAGAAGAAGCTGCTCGAGTCCGGGTCGATTGTCTCGGTGGATGTCGGGGTATGCATCGATGGGTTGCATGCCGACTCGGCGACCACCATCCCGGTTGGCCCGGTCTCGGAGGATATCGTCAGGCTGTTGACGGTGACCAAGGCTTCACTCGATGCCGGCATCGCCGCGGCACTGGTCGGCAACCGAGTCGGTGACATCGGTCATGCGGTGCAGACGGTCGCCGAGGCCGCCGGGTACGGCGTGGTGCGCGAACTGGTGGGACACGGCATCGGGACCCGGTTCCACGAGGAGCCCCAGGTGCCCAACTTTGGTACCCCGGGGAAGGGCCCGGCGCTGCGGGCTGGCATGACCATCGCGATCGAGCCGATGATCACGATGGGGTCGCCGGAGACCAAGACCCTGGCCGACAAGTGGACCGTGGTCACGGCCGACCGCTCACTCTCGGCCCACTTCGAGCACACCGTGGCCCTTACCGGGAACGGTCCGGTCATCCTGACCGCTGGGGAGTGAGCCGGAGACCGGCGACCGCCATTCTCCGTCAGCCGACACCCCGCTCCGAGGCGGCACCAACTCGATTCACGAAGGTCGGACTCGCCGCACGCGGTCTCTCCGTGCGTCGCCGAGTGACGCGCGGCGAGGAACCGACCTCTGCTCATCGAGGGTGCCGCTCTTCGCGGAGCCATCAGCGCGCCATGTTCGCTCCGGTCTCCGGTCTCCGGTCTCAGTGCTCCGTGATCGTCCGGAGCAGCCACTCGACCATCGCCGGATTCCCCGCCACCACGCCGCTGTGCTCGACGCCGATGTGGCGTCCGGTCAGGTCGGTGACCACTCCACCGGCCTCGCGCACCAACACGATCCCGGCGGCGGTGTCCCAGGGCGCCAGCATCAATTCCCAATAGCCGGCGTGGCGGCCACAGGCGACGTCAAGCAGGTCGAGCGCGGCGCTTCCGGCCCGGCGGACCCCACTGCTCGAGTCGAGGACTCGCGCCAGCTGGGGGAGATAGGACGGCAGCATCGCCGGGTGCTTGAACGGGAAGCCGGTGGCGATCAGGGCGAGTGAGGGGTCGGTGACCGCGGTCACCTGCAGGCGCTCTCCTCCGAGCCAGGCGCCGCCACCCTGCCATGCCGTCGCCCGACGGAGCCCCGGCACGTGGAAGACCGTCCCCGCCACCGGCTCTCCGTCGACCGCCGCGGCAATCGAGACGGCCCACGCCGGGTGGCGATGGAGGAAGTTCGCGGTGCCATCGAGTGGA
>JAHEFN010000273.1 GCA_024640185.1 Gemmatimonadota bacterium
GAATGCTCGTCGCGCCAGCGCGGCTCGGCGATCGCGCGCTCCGATGGTGGCACGGCCGCAAACGCCGCCTCGTACATGTCGAGCATCAGCCGGTTGGCACGGTCGCCGATGGCGTGTGCCTCGACCTGAATGCCGGCCCGCAAGGCGCGCACCAACATGTCGCGCACCGCGAGGGTGTCGGTGGTGATCAATCCGGTGTTCTGGGGGTCGTCGCTGTACGGTTCCAGCAGCGCGGCCCCGCGTGATCCCAGCGCCCCATCAAAGACGATCTTGATCGTCCGGACGGTGAGATGGTCGTCGAGATCCGGACCCTGGGGACCGCTGGCAAGCAGGGAGTCGGCACCCGCCCCCGGACCGGTGATCGCCTTGTAGAGCCGGACCTGGATCCGTCCGTCGGCGATCAACTGCCGCATCGTCTCGACCTCCTGCCATGAGCCATGGGCATCCTGGATCTGGGTCCAGCCGAGGCGCACCTCGCGCTGGGAGGCGAGTTCCATCGCCCGCTCGATCTGGCCCTCGGGGGCATCGGGGATGTGGCGACCGACCAGCCCCTGGGCACGGTCAATCAGCATCCCCGTGGGCTCACCATCGGCATCGAGGTTGATGGCGCCGCCCGGCGGTGGCGGCGTCGTGCCGGTGACCCCCGCGACCCTCAGGGCCATGCTGTTGACGACCGAGGCATGGCCATCGGTGCGGGTAAGGAACACCGGGTGGTCGGGGGCGATCAGGTCGAGGTCGTGCCGGGTCGGGAAGACCGGCGGATCCCAGAAAGTCTCGATCCACCCCCGCCCGGTGACCCACTCACCCTTCGGGGTCACCGCGACCGCCGAATCGAGCCGGTCGAGGAAGGCGCTCTTGGTGTCGGTGCCGGCAAGGTTCAGGTGGAGTTCTCGCTGGCCGATCGAGGTGAAGTGGGCGTGGGCATCGACGAATCCCGGAAAGACGTAGCGACCCTGCAGGTCCTCCACTGCAACGGCGTCGCGGAGGTAGGCCTCGGCCCCGACTTCGTCACCGACATAGATGATCTTGCCGTCCTTGATCGCCACGGCGGAGGCCGTCGGAGCGGTCGAGTCGGCGGTGTAGATCGTGGCGTGGTGGATCACCAGGTCGGCGGCAGGCGGGATGCCGGGTGAGCAGGCGGCGAGAGCCAGGAGCAGGGCAAGAAAGCGGGGCATCAGAAGTCCAACGGCACGGGTAAGGGAGTTGGGCAACGGCGTCGCACGGAAGCTAGGGCATTGCCACGATCTCGGAAGTCGCGGCAGCCCCGGCCTCCGCAACCCCGTGCGCGATCAGGCGGCGGGGCGGTGTTTCGGGAGTCGGGCGAGGCGAGCGTTGATGGCGGTAAAGTCGACCCATCGTGGATCGAAGTCGTCGGGCAGCCACTGCCGAAGCTCGGCCGCCCACGGATCCTGGGGCGTATCGAGTGCGGCGAGGAGGTCGCGGTACCGCGTCGGGCCGTCGCAGTCCTCCGGTGGGGCGGCTCCACCCCCATCAAGGCAGGCCGGCAACCGCTGGCCGACGAGACGGGGCGTCACCTGCTCCACGGTGATCAGGTGCCGCCATGGCTCGGCCCCGGTCTCGACCTCGTGCACCAGACGCACGCCGGTCTGCAACGCGAGCGAGCGGAGGGAGGTGTCGTCGGTGACCGGGGCGGTCGCCACGCCGGCATTGGCGTCGAGATAGCGTACCCCGTCGCACTCAAAGGCATGGGCTTCCAGCCAGTCCTGACCGAGGGCCCGCTGGATCACCTCGTGCAGTTCGAGGAGCGAGGCGCGGGCCGAGACCAACAGGCGGCGCCAGATACGCGGTTGGATCTGTTCGACTTCGAGGCGCAGCTGGACAACGTTGCCGTCGCCGTGACGGATGCGTGGACGCGCGGACGATCCCATCAAAGACCCCCTCGGTGTGTTGCGGTCAAACCGGGCAGATCGGGTGGCGGCGTGGGGTTACGGTGTCTCCTTCATCGGGGTTGGGGTACATCGCGAGGACCGTCGAGTCACCCTTGATCGCCACCGGCCTGCTTGTCTCCACCGGTGCACTGCCCCGGCGGCGGGCACTGGGCCTGGGCGGTGAGTGGTGCCAGCAAGAGGACGGCGGCCGAGATGACTCGCATCGTGGCTCCGTGAGGAGGGAGGATCTTCCTCGACGATAAGCGGTGGACCCGTCTTTCGGGAAGGCAGGGTGTGCGCTCACCTGCCACAGAGCATCACACCCTCATCCAGGATCCCCATGTCGTGGGTGCCGATCGCGACCAGACACCGGAAGCCGGTCGCCCGATCGCGTATCAGGAAGATGTAGCCGAGGTCACCAGAGAAGGGAATCTCGAAATCGGCCCCGCTCGGGATCATCGCCCGCGGAAAGTCACTCGCGCGACGGGGATAGGTGCCGTGATCGGCGTAGTGGGCCTCGGCCACCGTCATCGCGTTGCGCAGCGACGTCTTGAGCTCCGCCCCGCGAACGGGAGTAACCGGGAGCACGGCGGCAGCGCAGTCCGCCCCCGGTTGCTCGGGTGCAGCGGCCAGGCCGGTGCGCATCACCTTCACGTGCGGGAACCCGTCCTCGTCTTCATCCACGCCGATCACCCGGTCACCATCGAAGCTCGAGATGATGAATCCTTCGGGAAGTCTGATTCGCGCCGTTGCCCGGCCGCCTGGACCGAACACGGTCCAGGTGTTCTCGGTGACCGATCGGACCCAGAGCCGGCCAGCCGGATCGACCACCGCCTCCACGAGCGATTCAGTTGATCGGGAGGCGTGTTGCTCGAGCAGGGAGGTCGGGCAGCCCCCGGCGCCGACCATCGCACCCCGCAGGATCGCATTGCCCCGCAGGAAGGGGGAGGTCTTCGGGGCTGGTTCACGATCGGATGCGGGCCACTCGCGCACCAAGGTGCCATCGAGGCCGAACAGCATCCACCGTCGGGTGCCCGACGAGAAGATCAGCACCGAGTCGCCTCGCCAGGGCCTGAGCGTGGCGGCATACTGGTACTCCCCAGGGCCGCCGCCGCTGCGGCCGATGGTGCGGATCCGGCGCCCATCTCGACCGAAGAGCTGGACCGCGATCGGCCTTCCGCTGGAGACCAGCAGCTGACCATCGGCGAGCCGGATGGCTTGGTTCACGCGGAGGACTTCGAGATCAGGATTGTCCTGGGCACCACCGATGTCGAGCTCGACCGAGGCGCTCAGCAACGGGGGAGCTTGCGCGACCATCCCCCCCGCCGGCCCGACAAAGGGCCAGGCAAGAAGGAGAGCCATTGCCAGGACGACAGGGGCCCCACGCGGGATATGTGCAGTCACAGCAACTCCGATCGGGGTGTCAGCGAGAGCAAGGGGCACCTTCGGCGAGCGATGCTACGACTCCGAACCGGTCGACCAGGGGCCGTCGAACTCGAGGGTGAGGCACGGCAGCAACGACGGTTCACCGACCTCGGGCAGGATCACCACCGGTTGGTCGTCCCAGCGCTGGATGACCAGGTCGGTCGCCGTGGCGTCGTGATGAACCAACCGGGCACGTGTCGGTCTGGTGATCAGGTTGGACAACAGCAGCGGGCCCGGCCGCCAATCATGCACGAAGAGGTGAGCCCGATTCCCTTGGGTCACGGCACGGAAGCGA
>JAHEFN010000274.1 GCA_024640185.1 Gemmatimonadota bacterium
GTCGGCGTTGAGCAGCCGTGAGCCGGCGGTCAGGGTCACGGCCAGGCTCCACAACAGGAAGACCAGTGCTGGCAGCGATGGGGTCGTGCGTCGGGCCGGGTGGGTCATGGTGATCTGATCCCCTTGGACGTGAGGGCGCATCCCGAAGCAAACACCGCGCCCCGCCGTACGGGAAGTGTGGCTGGTCGGCGGAAGGAAATGTGGACAATGTGCGACATCTCGCAGGAATATGCGGCACCGCCGCCTCGGTGAGCTCCTCTCCCTAACGCCCCCATGACGGCAGGGGAGTAGTATCGGAAAGGCCATCCGGCCTTGCTGGCGGGGCTGATCGCCGTCGAAAAGGCCTTGTCCACATCGATAAAGCGTTTGTATGCAATAGCTTATGGGGTACAATCGGGCGTGGAGATGCGCCCGAGGGCATGCCTCTTGCCCAAGTGGTCACGGCGTTCACTCGAGTGGCGGTCGGGCTGGCCGGCTTGGCCCCCCAAATGCGTGAACCAGCTTTCCCTTGATTTGTTGGCAGTGCCGCCGACGGCGGCGAAGTTCGCGGGACGGCTCGTCAGGCACTTCCTGGCGGCCTCGGCAGTACTCACCCTGGATGCAAGGCGGAGGACAGTATGAAGGGATTCTGGAAGGACGAGTCCGGTCAGGGACTCACCGAATACGCGCTCATCATCGCGCTCGTGGCGGTGGCGCTCATCGCGATTCTCATCCTGTTCCGCAACTCGATTGGCCGGGTGTTCCAGCGGGCGACGGCCGAGCTGAATAACGCTCCCGCGACTCCCTTCTCGTAAGGGGTCGACCGAAGGCTCGGACGGTCGGTGGGCGCGCCCTGCCACCGTCCCTGCCAAAGGTCTCACCGTGACAGCGAATCACCATGCTCCCTGCTGATCTTGGGCTGACCGCGACGCTCGTGGGCCTGGTAGGGATCGCGGCGCTGTTGGACCTCAAGTCTCGCAGGATCCCGAACTGGCTCGTGTTCTCCGGATTGGGATCCGCTATTGTTCTCCGTACGATGGCGGGCAATGGCGCACTGTTGCAGGGTGCGGTCGGTGCCGCGATCGGGCTCGGAGTCGGATACAGTCTCTTCGCGCTGGGGGTGTTCGGCGGCGGAGACGGCAAGTTGCTGATGGCTGTCGGGGCCTGTTTCGGTGGTCCCGACCCGATGCTCGGGGCGCTCCTGGCCGTTGCGCTGGCTGGAGGGGTGCTCGGGCTGGCCTGGGCGGTTCGGGAGGGGGTGCTGCTGCCCATCCTCCTGAATACCGGCCAGACGATGAAGTACCTCTTGACCTTCGGCCGCGCAGGATCGCTGCGCACGGCGCACTCTCCCGGGGCGATGTCGGTCCCCTACGGAGTCGCGATTGCCGCCGGGTCACTCATCTGGTGGTTCTGGGGAGTGCCAATCCTATGACGTTGCTTCGGCGCTTCCGGAGGAATTCGCGGGGCCAGGCGCTGGTCGAGTTTGCCCTGGTCATGCCGCTCCTCCTGATCCTCGTCATTTCGGTGTTCGAGTTTGGTCGCGCGTGGAACCTCCACCAGACCATCACCGACGCCGCCCGTGAAGGCGCGCGCAAGGCGGTCATCGCCGACAACAGTGTCACCCTCGACTCGGTGACCGCGGCCATCGCCAACCGGATCGGGGCGTCAGGGTTCGACCCCGCCAATGCCACCATCACGCTGCCGGATGGGTTTCACGCAGGTACCGGTCAAGTCACCTCGGTCAGGATCGAGTATCCCTACCGATTCACCTTCCTCCGGGCGTTGATCGGCCTGCTCGCGCAGAACAACGGCGTGATCACGGTCGCCACCGAAGCCCGGATGCGAAACGAATAAGAGGCCTACCCCGTGGCCATTCGCTCCCGTCCCTGGCTATTCCTGGTCTTCGCGCTCGCCACCGGCGGCGTCGCGGCGTGGCTCGCCCTCAGCTACCTGCGGCAGCAGGCCACCCCGCTCATCCGGGGGCCGAGCAAGGTGGAGGCGGTGGTCGCCGCCAAGGATCTGCCCATCGGGGCCCTTGTCACCGAGAAGGATGTCCAGACCCTCCCATGGCCGGGTGACGCCCTGCCTCCCGGCTTCCTCGGGGTCAAGGCCGATGTGGTCGGTCGCGGGCTGGTGTCGCCGATGCGGATCAACGAGCCGTTCCTCGAGTCAAAGCTGGCCCCCAGGGGGGTCGGCGGGGGCATGACAACGCTCATCCCCGAGGGGATGCGGGCGCTCGCCGTGCGGGTGGACGAGGTGGTGGGGGTGGCCGGATTCGTCATCCCCGGCACCCGGGTGGATGTGCTCCTCTCGATGGCCAAGGGGACTCCCACCAACGAGGAAAGCACCCGGATTCTGATGCAGAACATCACCACGATTGCCGCCGGGCAGACCATCCAGCGGGACGCCGAAGGGAAGCCGATGCAGGTGCCGGTCATCACCGTGCTGGTGACCCCCGAGCAGGCCGAGACGCTGGTGCTGGCCTCGAAAGAGGGCAGGATCCAGATGGCGCTCCGGAACTTCATGGACACCGTAACCATCGTGACCGCTGGCGCCCCGGTGACCTCCCTGATGCGCGGGCCCCGGGCGGTCCGGGTCTCCGGGGGCCGGCGCACCGTGGTCCGCGCAGCAGGAACTCAGCCCACCGTTATCGAAGGATTCCGCGGCGGCGAGAAGACGCTGTCGCGCTTCTCGACCTCTCCATCGTCTCCCTCGGATCGAGGCACCCCGTGACGAATGCTCGACTCCTCCGACTGTTGGTGCTGACGGCCTCCGTTGTCGGCCTCGGATTCCTTTCGCCAGGTTCTGCGGCCGCCCAGGTAGTGGTCAGGGACCCCACCCGGGTACTGTCGCTCGCCAAGGGGGCGTCGCTGCTCCTGGTGAATCCTGTCAGCTTCCAGCGCTATACCGTCGGCGATCCTGACATTGCCGAGCCGGTGGTGGTGAGCCCCACCGAGCTGCTGGTCAATGGCAAGGGCGTGGGCACCACCAGCCTCATCCTGTGGGATCAGGGCGGCGGACCCCGGCTCTACACGGTGGAAGTGGCGGCCGACGCCGCCAGCCTGCAGCGCTACCTCCAGGCCCTCCTGCCGAATGAGAACATCCAGGTGCAGGCGAGCGGGAACTCGGTGACGCTCTCCGGCACCGTCAACGACCCCAACTCGGTGGAGCGGGCCGTCCAGGTCGCCAAGGGCACCGGCGCCACCGTCATCGACAACCTCGTGGCTCCGCCCGCGGTGCAGGTGCTGCTCAAGGTCCGCTTTGCCGAGGTGAACCGGAGCGCGCTGAAGGATCTCTCCTTCGCCTTCACCGCCACCAACGCCGACCGGATCAGCACCGGCAACCGGGACAACTACGACTGGGGCGCCCAGACCATTTCCGACGGCGTGGTGAGGTTCTTCCTCTCCGGTCCGAGCGGCAGCCTCGACGGCGCCATCCGGGCGCTCAGCACCAAGGGCGACTTCAAGGTGCTGGCGGAGCCCAACCTGATGACCCTGCCGGGCAAGCCGGCGAGCTTCCTGGCCGGCGGCGAGTTCCCCTATCCGGTGGTACAGTCAGGCGCGGCCAACGGGGCGGTGACGATCGAGTTCAAGGAGTTCGGCGTCAAGC
>JAHEFN010000039.1 GCA_024640185.1 Gemmatimonadota bacterium
GTGTTCAGGCCTAGCTCGGAAAGATAGCCCCCTGACACGACGCCATCAATCGCCCGGCACTCCGGCCATCGTGGCGCAGATCGTGGCCCAACTCGCCGGATCGAGGGAGGCGCCGCCGACGAGGACCCCGTCCACCTCGGGCTGCTCCACCAGGGCCGCCACATTCTCCGGCTTGACCGAGCCACCGTAGAGGATCCGGGTCGAACGGGGCAATCCCAGCCCCACCAGCAGCTCCCGGATCGACCGGTGCACCGCGTTGGCGTCCTCCGGGGTGGCATTCCGTCCCGTCCCGATGGCCCACACCGGCTCGTAGGCCACCACCAGGTCAGCCTGGGGGGCCACGCCGGTCAGGGCGGCGGCAAGCTGGCGCTCGACCACCGCCACCGTGGTGCCCGCCTCGCGCTGGTCGAGGGTCTCGCCCACACAGAGCATGGCCTGCAAGCCGCCCCCGAGCACCGCCGCGACCTTTTGTGCCGTCTCCTGGTCGGTCTCGCCGAAGAGGTGCCGGCGCTCCGAATGGCCGACGAGGGCGGCACTCGCCCCTGCCCCACGTGCCAACGGGACGGAGGTGGCGCCGGTGAACGCCCCGGCCGACTCCCAATGCACGTCCTGGGCCCCGACCAGCAGGTGGTCATGTCCCTCCAATCGGGCGGCGACGGTCTGCAGCGAGACGGCCGGGGGGAAGAAGACCACGGTACGACCAGACCGGGGCACATCGAGTGTCAGGAAACGGTCGAGGAAGGTGCCCGCCTCTCCGGGATGGAGGTGCATCTTCCAGTTCGCGGCGAACAGCAGTGGCTTGCTCATCTGACCTCGTCCAATGCCGCCACACCTGGCAGCGTCTTGCCTTCGAGGAATTCCAGGGACGCCCCGCCCCCGGTGCTGACATGCGTCACCTGATCGGCCACTCCGGCGGCGACCACCGCCGCGGCAGAGTCCCCGCCGCCGACGATCGTGACGGCACCCCGCGCCGTGGCCGCCGCCAACGCCCGGGCAATGCCCAAGGTGCCGGCATCGAACGGCGGTGTCTCGAAGACGCCCATCGGGCCGTTCCAGATCACCGTCTTCGCGTTGGCAATCTCTTCGGTGAACCGCTCGAGACTCGACTGGTCGATGTCGAACATCGCCCAGCCCACCGGAATCTGATCGCGGGGGACCTCCCGGGTGGGGGCCGATCCCTCGAGCCGCTCGGCGATGCACGCCCCGGTGGGCAGCATCAGGGCATCCCCGGCCTTGGCGATCAACGCACGGGCCATCTCCACCCGGTCATCCTCGACCAGGGAATTGCCGACCTCGAGTCCCATCGCCTTGAAGAAGGTGCAGGCCATCGCCCCACCGATGAGGATCCGATCGACCTTGGGCAGCAACGCCTCGACCAGGTCGATCTTGCCCGAGATCTTGGCGCCGCCGAGAATCGCGACAAACGGGCGGGCGGGGGCATCGATCGCCGTTCCCAGGAACTGCAGCTCGCGGTCCATCAGGAACCCCGAGACGGCGGGCTTGAGCCGATGGGCGATCGCCTCGGTGCTGGCGTGCGCCCGATGGGCCGTCCCGAAGGCATCGTTGACGAACAATTGCCCCAAGGCAGCGAAGCGATCGGCCAGCGCCGCGTCGTTGCGCTCCTCGCCAGCGAAGAACCTGGTGTTCTCCGCCAACGCGATACTGCCCCGTGGCAGATGGCGCACCGTGGTCACCGCCGCCTCGGAGGTCGGGTCGTCGAGGAAGGTGATCGGCTTGCCGAGCAGCCGCTCCAGCTCGCGAGCCACGGGGCGCAGGGAGAAGCGTGGATCAGGCTGACCCTTCGGTCGGCCGAGATGGGAGAGCAGCACCACCCGTGCCCCGTGCTCGCTCAGATGCCGAATGGTCGGCAGCGAGGCACGGAGGCGGGTGTCGTCGGTCACCACTCCGTCGCGCAGCGGGACATTGAGGTCGCAGCGCACGACCACTCGCTGACCGTCGAGCTGTCGGGCCTCGAGGTCGGCCAGGGAGCGCGTGGTCACACCGAGGCGCCGATGTGTCGGATCATGTCCACGCAGCGTGCCGAATAGCCCATCTCGTTGTCGTACCACGAGGAGACATGCACCATGGTGCCATCAAGCACCTGGGTCGAGAGCGCATCCACCGTGCTGGAGTGCTGGTCGCCGATGTAATCGACCGACACCAGCGGGGCATGACTGACCGCGAGGACGCCCTTGAGCGGTCCCTCGGCCGCCGCCACGAACGCGGCGTTGACGTCGGCCGCGGTGGTGCCGCGCTCGACGATGCAGGTCAGGTCGACCAGCGACACGTCGGCGGTCGGTACGCGGAGCGCCATGCCATCGATCTTCCCCTTCACCTCGGGGATCACCAGGGCCGTCGCCTTCGCCGCCCCGGTCGAGGTGGGAATGATCGACATCGCCGCTGCCCGGGCACGACGGAGGTCCTTGTGCGGCAGGTCGAGGATCGACTGGTCGTTGGTGTAGCTGTGCACCGTGGTCATGTAGCCGCGCTCGAACCCGAAGGTGTCACGGATCACCTTCACCACCGGCGCCAGGCAATTCGTGGTGCACGAGGCGTTCGAAATGACGTGGTGGGTGGCCGGGTCATAGTCGAGGTGGTTGACGCCGTAGACGAACGTCTTGTCCTCGCCCTTGGCCGGGGCGGAGATGATCACCTTGCGGGCCCCACCGCTCAGGTGCTTGGCGGCATCCTCTCGATTGGTGAACCGTCCGGTGGACTCGAGGACAATGTCGACCCCGAGCTCGCCCCACGGCAGCTTGGCCGGGTCGCGTTCGGAGAGCACCCGCATCATGTCGCCGGCGACGTCGAGCCCCCCGTCGACCGCCGTCACGGCATGGGGAAAGCGGCCGTGCACCGAGTCGTAGGTGAGCAGGTGCGCCAGGGTGGCCGTATCGGTGAGGTCGTTGACCGCCACGAAGTCGATGTCGGTCACGCCCGCTGCCTTGGCGGCGCGGACGACGTTGCGGCCGATCCGGCCAAATCCGTTGATTCCCACGCGAATCTTCGCCATCAGTCCCTCTCGCTCGTCGAGCAGTCAGTCGTCAGAAGTCTGGCCGAGGCCGCCAACGGCGGTTCGGCACGTGCGAACGTCACGGCGTGGATCTCGACGGCACCCGCGTCGAACAACGCCCTCGCTGCCGAAGTTAACGTAGCCCCGGTGGTGAAGACATCGTCGACAAGGACCAAGGTGGGGGGTGCATCGTTCGCCGCAAACGCGTCACGCAGGTTGGCCCGTCGCTCGGCGGCCCCAAGAGCGGTCTGCGAGGCGCTCTGGTGGCGGCGGCGGAGGCACGATCGATGGAGCCGACGCCCGGATCGGGCGGCCAGGGCCGCCGCCAGCTCCGCGGCCTGGTTGTAGCCGCGTTGACGAAGGCGATTCGGGCTGATGGCAATCGGCATCAGCGGTGCCGGGGGAAGCCTCGCCAGCAGGGGGATCACCGCGCCACTCAACGCCGTGGCCACTCGGGGCCAGCCGCCATACTTGAAGTGGTGGATGATCGCGCGCGTGGCAGCATCAAGCAGCACGGCACTTTGCACCGACGCGAGATCAGCTGGCCAGTCGGTGCAGATGGCGCAGGTTGGCCCCGGCCCCGGGCTGCCGCACCGCTGACACTGGGGCTGGGGAACGGGGTGCCACCGGCTGCGGCAGAGCCCGCAGATCAGCGGGTCGAAGGGCTCGTGGATCGGGCGGTGGCAATGCAGGCAGCTCGCCGGGAGGAGCCATCGCTCCATCCGGCGCATCCGATCAGGCCATCCTCCCCGCCAACGCCGCACGCATCACCTCCACCGGCACGCCCACCCCCGGGAACCACCGGCTCCATGCCGCCGCTCCCTGGATCAGCAACATCTCCCGACCATCCTCCGCCCGGGCGCCGGCGTCACGGGCCACCCGCACGAGCGCCGTGGCCCCCTCCGCGCGATAGGTCAGGTCGGCGACCGCGGCCAGCTTGGGGAAGTCGGTCAGGGCGACCGGCGGCGGGTCCGCCGCACCGAGGCCGACCGGCGTGGCGTTGATCAGCACTTCACACTCCCCGACCTCGGCGGGATCGACCCCCAGGCCAGCGGCCCACGCCAGAAAGTTCCGCGCCCGCTCGTCGGACCGGGACCGGACCGCAATCCGGGCGCCACACTCGCCAGCGGCGGCCACGGCGGCCCGTGCCGACCCTCCGGTCCCCACCACGCACCAGGTCGTGGATGGAGCCTCGACGCGCTCGAGCAGGGCCAGCAGGCCATCGACATCGGTGTTGCCGAGCATGGGCTGCCCGTCGTTTGCCCAGAAGACGTTGGCAACGTCAAGCGCCCGGACTCGCGCATCGGGGGTCCCCGCCTTGGCCGCCACCAGTTTGTGTGGCACGGTGACGTTACCCCCGCCGCCCGTCCCGGCCAGGGTCCGGATCACGCCGGGAAGGTCCTCGGCGGTGCAGCGGATCGGCAGGTAGACCGCATCGAGGCCCGCCGCATCGAAGGCGGCGTTCTGCATCACGGGGGAGAGCGAATGCGCGACCGGATCGCCGAGCAGCGCAAAGACCCGGGTGGTGCCGGTGATCCTCACGAGGTGCCCTCGCGCACCAGCCGCGTGGCGACGCCATCGATCAACGCCTCGAGCTCGTCGGCGGTGGCCCGGTAGACCTCGACCTCGCCACCGTAGGGATCCGACACGCCACCGCCCTCGACATCGTTGGAGACGAAACGATGCAGGGTGTGCACCTTCTCGGCGCCACCGAGGTCGGCGACCCGATGGGCATGCGCCTCGGACATCGTCAACACCAGATCCGCCTCGCTGACGAGATGGCTGGTGAGCATCCGGGCGCGATGGGTGCTCAGGTCGAGGTCGCGTTCGAGTGCGACGAGGTAGGCCCCCTCGCTCGCCGGGGTACCGTCCCACGCGGCGGTCCCGGCGGAGGAGACCGTCACATGGCATTCCTCCGGTTCCAACGCAAGCCGTGCCTCCAGCATCGCGGCGGCCAGTGGCGACCGACAAGTGTTGCCCGAGCAGACCATCAGGACCCGAACCGGGCGGCTCACGGGGCGTGCCTGCCGACCCGGCGGCGCAGCTCATCCCTGGGGATGGCACCATCGCGAATCAGCACCGGCATGGGACCGGTGCAGTCGATCAGGGTGGAGGGGGGCACGTTCCCGAGGACGCCGCCATCGATGACCAGCAGCCGACCGGTGGCGATCGCCTCGGGAAAGAGCGCCGCCACCGACGCGGCCCCCGGAGCGGGAGCCCCACCGGGGCGGTTGGCACTCGTGGACGTGATCGGAGAGCCGATCCGATCGATGAGGGCCGCCATCGCCGGGTGAGAGGTCCAGCGCACCGCGATTCCCCCCTCGGCGCCGCGGAGTCGATCGGGGAGGCGCCCCTCGGCGCCCGAGAGCACCAGGGTCAATGGGCCCGGCCAGAAGGCGTCGGCCAGCGCCCGGGCGGCCGGACCGAGGACGAGGCCGGTCCGCTCCAACATCGCCATGCCGCTGACGAGCAGCAGGAACGGCTTGCGAGGTGGCCTGCCCTTCAATGCGGCGAGCGCGTCGAGGCCGGCGTCGGTCGGCAAGGAACCGAGTCCGTAGACCGTCTCGGTCGGATAGGCGAGCATGCCGCCACCGGCGAGATGGGCCGCGACGACGGGCGCGATGGTCTGGGCGGCGGCAACATCGGGGAGTGCCAGCATCACGGCTGCTCCAGGAGCCAGCCCGCCAGGGCGAGGTCGTCGGCGGTGGTGATCTTGATGTTGCGCTTGGAGCCGGGGATCAGGTCCACCGGCCCCCCGATCAACTCCACCAGCATGGCATCGTCCGTCGCCGAGACCTCGCGCGGCAGCGCAGCGGCATGGGCGCGCTCGAGCAATGCCCGCGGAAAGGCCTGCGGGGTCTGCGCCCGCCAGAGACGTTCGCGTGGCACCGTGCCCACCACGCGACCGGCATGGTCGGCTCGCTTGATCGTATCGGCGACCGGTAGACCGGGCACGGCGGCGTGCCCCGCCTGCGCCGATCGGATCCCCTCATCGATGACCGTTCGCGGTGGGAATGGGCGCGCCCCGTCATGCACCAGCACGATGGTACACACCGGGTCCAGCGCCTCGAGGCCGGCACGCACGGAGTCCCGCCTGGTGACACCGCCTGCCACGAGCCGGAGCGCATCGCCCTGCAACTCGGCCAGCCATTCGGGTGGGGCCGCGGCAACCTCCGGCGCGAGCACGATCACCGTCTGGACCACCTCCGGATGGGAGACGAAGGGCCGCAGGGCGCGGAGCAGAATCGGGATGCCCCCAAGATCGTGGAACTGCTTGGCCTGGAGGCCACCGAATCGAAGGCCCCGGCCAGCAGCCACGACGACCGCGCCGACGTCACGCGGCAAGGGCCCGCACCAGTTCATCGACGTGTTCGAGGCCGTGATGGGTGATCCCCCGCACCTTGACCGCGGCACGCGATGACCCGAAGGCCTGGGTGAATCCCATCCGGGCCGCCTCGGCGAGACGTCGTTCAGTCCCTCCGAGCGGCCGGATCTCACCCCCGAGCCCCAGCTCACCGAGGTAGAGCGCGTTGGCTGGGGTGGGCACATTCTGGATGGAGGAGACCAAGGCCGCCGCCACCGCGAGGTCACTCCCCGGTTCGGTGAGTCGCACGCCGCTGGTCACCTGCACGAAGACATCCACGCCGGTGAATGGCGTGCCCCCGCGTCGTTCGAGGATCGCCAAGATCACCGCCAGTCGTCGCTGGTCGATCCCCGTGGCGACCCGCTGTGGGGTGCCGTACCCCGAGGGGGCGGCAAGCGCCTGCACCTCGACGAGGACCGGACGGGTGCCCTCCATCAGCGCCGTTACGGCGCTCCCGGTGGTGCCGGTGGAGCGGGCGGCCAGGAAGAGGGCGGAGGGATTGGCGACCGGGACGAGGCCCTGCCCCGTCATCTCGAAGACCCCGAGTTCATCGACCGACCCGAATCGGTTCTTGGTGGCCCTCAGCAACCGGTAATCGAGCGTCGATTCCCCCTCGAAGTACAACACGGTGTCGACGATGTGTTCGAGGGTCTTGGGGCCGGCGAGTCCCCCGCCCTTGGTGACGTGGCCGACCACGACGACCGCCGTGCCACTCTCCTTGGCGAACCGCATCAGCAGGCCGGCGCACTCCCGCACCTGGCCGACGTTGCCCGGTGCACTCTCCAGCGCATCGGTGTAGACGGTCTGGATCGAATCGAGGATCAGCACCGCCGCACCCGTGGCATTGGCCGCGGCGAGCACACCTTCCAACCGGGTCTCACCGAGCACATGCACCGCGCCGGTCTCGCCGCCCAGACGGTCGGCGCGCATCCGCAATTGTTCGGCGCTCTCCTCACCACTGGCGTAGAGGACCGGATGGCCGCCCGACTCGAGCAGTGCCGCGGCCTGGAGCAGCAGGGTTGACTTGCCGATGCCCGGCTCGCCCCCGATCAGGGTCATCGAGCCAGGGACCAGGCCGCCACCGAGGACGAAGTCGAGTTCGGGCAGCCCGGTGCTCCACCGCACCACCCGGCCGGCCTCGACCTCACGCAGCCGTCGCGCCGTGGGGATGATCGCCGTGCTCCCGAGACGGACCCCCTTGCGGGCCGGCGACTGGTCGGGTTCCTCGGCGATGCTGTTCCAGGCCTGGCACGACTCGCACTGCCCCGCCCACTTCGGGTGGCCATGCCCGCATTCGGTGCAGCGCCAGACCGATCGCGCCCGTGCCATCAGTTCTCCCGTTCGGAGCGGTTGTCGAACCGGGTGAACTGCTTGTGGAAGTAGAGGTCAATCGCGCCGGTGGGGCCGTTGCGGTGCTTGGCAAGGTAGACATGTGCCTCACCCTCGATCGACCGACCGTCCGCTTCCGCCTTGTCGCGCTGATCCTTGTACATCTCCGGGCGGTGGATGAACATCACCAGGTCGGCATCCTGCTCGATGGCGCCCGAATCGCGGAGGTCCGAGAGGACCGGCACGCGGTCACCACCACGCTGTTCCGACGCTCGTGACAGCTGGGAGAGCGCCACCACCGGGATCTCCAATTCGCGCGCCAGTCCCTTCAGCGATCGCGAGATGTCGGAGATCTCCTGGACCCGATTCTCGGAGTGTTCCGGGGAGCGCATCAATTGCAGGTAGTCGACGACCACCATCTTGATGTCGTTGTCGGCGCGCAACCGCCGCGCCTTGGAGCGCATCTCGAGGAGGGTGAGGGCCGGGGTGTCATCGATCCAGACCGGCGCCGTCTGCAGCAGGCCGGCCGCGCGGGCCAACCGGGTGAAGTCGGTGTCCCGGAGGGTCCCCCGGCGGACGGCCTGGGAGTCGACGCGCGCCTCGGCGCAGAGCATCCGCTGGACCAGCGCGTCCTTGGACATTTCCAGCGAGAACACGGCCACCCCATGCCCCTCGACCGCGGCGTGGGTGGCGATGTTGAGGCAGAAGGCGGTCTTGCCCATCGACGGCCGGGCTGCGACGATCACCAATTCCGAGGCCTGGAAGCCGGTCGTCAGTTCGTCGAGGTCGACGAAGCCGCTCGGGACCCCGGTGATGCCGCCGTCCCGCGCCGAGAGCGATTCGATCCGCTCCATCGTCGGCCAGAGCATCTCCTTGATCCGGGTGAAGCCGTCATCCCGACGGGTCTCGGCGATCTTGAAGATTTTTCCCTCGGCCGCGTCGAGCAGCTCGCCGGCGCTCTGCTTCTGCTCGTAGGTCTCGGTGATGATCTGGGTGGCCGCGGCAATCAACCGGCGCTGGATCGCCTTGTCGCGAAGAATCTTGGCGTGGTGCTCGAGGTTGGCCGCGGTCGGGACGGCATTGACCAGCTCGTCGAGGTAATCGATTCCGCCGATCGCCTCGAGGTCACCCCGACGGCTGAGCTCGTCGCGCACCGTGACGTAATCCATGACCGTGCGCTGTTCCACCAGCGTGCGGAGGGCACGCCAGAGCCGACGGTTCTGTTCGCGATAGAAGACGTCATCATCGAGCAGCTCGGCGCCGCGGATCGCGGCGTCGTTGTCGAGCAGCATCGCCCCCAGCACCGCCTGCTCCGCCTCGGCGTTGTAGGGGACGGTGCGTCCCTGGAACGGGTCACTCACCGAGGTCGAGGAGCTGTCGTGCGATACGGACGTCATCCCAGGCGGGTCGCTTCCAGTTCGGGTTGCGGAGGAGGGCCGCCGGGTGATAGGTCACCACGAGCGGAATCCCATCATAGCTGTGTACCTGAAGTCGCAGCGACCCCAGGGGCTTCTTGACGCCGAGCATCGCCTCGGCGGCGGTCGCCCCGAGCGCCAGAAGCACCTTCGGTCGGATCAGCGCAATCTGTCGATGAAGATACGGCAAACAGGCGGCCCGCTCGTCCGGAAGCGGGGCGCGGTTCCTCGGGGGTCGGCACTTGACCACATTGGCGATGAAGACGGTGGGCCGCGGCGCCTCGATGCTCTCGAGCATCTTGTCGAGGAGCGCCCCCGCTCGACCGACAAAGGGGCGCCCGGACAGGTCCTCCTGCTCGCCGGGCCCCTCGCCGATGACCATCAACCCCGCGGCAGGATCGCCCTCGCCGGGGACGGTCTGGGTCCGACCCTCACCAAGCGGGCAGCGCGAGCAGCCCGCGACGGCGGCGGCAATGGCGGTGAGGGTCTCCTCCTGGCTGGCGACCCCCAAATCGGCTTGGGGAGAGCGCACCGCGATGCCGGGGCCGGGAATCGGGGGCGCACCGACCAGCCACGCCGGCTCATCACCCGGGGCATAGCGGGTCGCCGGCCGCGGCGCCGTGGGCGACGCCGGCGGGGGCGTGGTTCCACTGCCGGCGGGGCGTGGGGCGGTGTTCAGCTCCGAGATGGGGGCATCGAAGATCACCTCATCGCCGCCGAGCTCACTCTGCAGCTGGAACCATCGCTTCCGGGGGTCAGCCACGATAGCGCTCGATCGCATCGAGCAGCGCGTCGGCCACCTCACGCTTTGGCCTCATGCTGATCGGCGTAAGGGTGCCGTGTGAATCGAGGATGGTGACCGCGTTGGTGTCCACGTCGAAACCCGCTCCCGGTTCGAGGGCATCATTGATGACGATGAGGTCGAGCTGTTTCCGGATCAGCTTGGCGCGACCCTTCTCGACCGCATCCCCCGTCTCCAGGGCGAAGCCGACCACCGTCAAGCGGTGATGCCGCTCTGGGAGGGTCGCCAAGAGGATGTCCTCGGTGCCCGCCAATGCGAGGGTCAGGCCGCCGTCGCGTCGAGGGACCTTCTGGGCACTGGGATGCCGCGGTCGGAAGTCGGCCGGTGCCGCCGCCATCACCAGGACATCACTGGTTGGCAGGTGGGCCCGGACCGCCTCGGCCATCTCGGCGGTTGACGCGACGCGGAGCAGGCGCACCCCATACGGGACCGGCTCGGACGATGGGCCGCTGATCAGGATCACCTCCGCCCCGCGTCGCCAGGCCGCCTCCGCAATGCGATAGCCCATCTTGCCGCTCGACCGGTTGGTGATCACCCGGATGGGGTCGATCATCTCCCGGGTCGGGCCGGCGGTGACGATCACCTGCAGGCGGTGCAGCGGGCCCTCACCCGCCAGGAGGCGCTCCCCGTGGGCGATGACCGCCTCGGGCTCTTCCATCCGGCCTGGCCGGTTGGACGGACCCTCGGCGAGTTCCCCGACGGCCGGGCCGATCACGTGCCAGCCACGTTCGACAAGGCGCCGCAGGTTGGCCGCGGTGGCCCCGTTGGCGAACATCGCGTCGTTCATCGCCGGGGCCACCAGCACCGGGGCCTCGGCGGCGAGCAACATCGTCGTGAGGAGGTCGTCTGCCATCCCGGCCGCCGCCCTGGCGAGCAGCTGCGCGGTGGCGGGAGCGACGATCACCAGGTCGGCATCTTCACCGAGGGTGATGTGCTCCAGCGCGGTGCCCGGTTCCCAGAGTGAGGTGCGGACCGGACGGCGGGTGACCGCCTCGAACGTCGGGGCGCCGATGAACCGGGTTGCCCCACGGGAGAGCACCACGTCCACCGTGGCACCGCGCTGGGTCAGCTCGCGGGCCAGGTGGACGCTCTTGTATGCCGCAATGCCCCCGGTCACGCCCAGGACGACGTGGCGGCCCCTCCACATCCTACGCCTCGGTACGACGTCGGCGCAGCTCGCGGAATTTCAGCTGGCCGCTGGTCAGCTTCTTGAGCGCGAGGGTGGTGAGCTTCTTGACACCCTCGGTCTTCTCGAACCCGGCCACGACGTCGCGCGGGAATTCATTGAGGTATCGCGCAAACTTGGCCGCAACCAGGATCCCCCGATACTTCGACCCGGTGTGCTCGGCGACTTCCTGTGGGGTAAACACTTCCATCCGCTTCCTCCGTCTCAACCGTTCGGGTCGCCTCGCCGCACCTCGGCGGCGACCTCGTGCGAAATTCGCTCCAACAGTGCGGACAATCCGCGTTGCCGGCTGGTGCGCCGGGCCTCCATCTCGAGGATGGCCTGCACCGCGTGCACGGCCTCCTCGAGGTCATCATTGACGATCACAAAGTCATACTCCACTGCCGCGGCGATCTCTTCCTGTGCCCGCGTCAGGCGAGCGGTGATCACCTCGGTGGATTCGGTCCCCCGGGTCCGCAACCGCTCGGCGAGCAGCTTCCCGCTCGGTGGCAACAGGAAGACCAGGACCGCATCACGAAACCGTTCCCGCACCAACCGGGCTCCGACCACTTCGATGTCCAGCAGGACGTGCTGGCCGCCCTGGATGACCCGCCTGACCTCGCTCTCGAGGGTACCATAGCGGTGCCCGCCGTACCTCGCGTGCTCAAGGAACTCCCCTGCCTCGGCCCGTGCCTCGAAGGCCTCGGGTGAGAGGAAGGTGTACTCTCGGCCCTCCACCTCCCCGGCGCGTGGCGGACGGGTCGTGGCGGACACCGAGTAGTCGAGGTCGTCGCGCTCCGCGAGCAGTCGCCGGGCGATCGTCGACTTCCCCCCTCCCGACGGTGAGGAGAGGACCACGACCAACGGGGTCATTCGAGGTTCTCCAGCTGCTCGCGCACCTTCTCGAGTTCCCCCTTCATCTTCACCACGATGTGGGCGATCGTCGCGTCATTGGCCTTGCTGCCGATGGTGTTGACCTCGCGCACCAGTTCCTGCGCCAGGAACCCCAACTGCTTGCCGGCGGGGCCGTCGCTCGCTGCCGCCGCCTCCGCCGCCCGCAGATGCTCGCGCAGTCGCACCAGTTCCTCGGTGACATCCAGCTTGTCGGCGAGGATCGCGATCTCCTGCGCCACACGTCCCTCATCCACCGGCACGCCGTCGGCCAGCGCCGTCACGCCAGCGCGCAGCCGGGTCAGCTCCCGGTCCAGCCGCTTCGGCAGGAGCGCCTGGACCCGGGCAGCGCTCGACTCCATCGACGCCAGCCGGACGACGATCTCCGCGGATAGGGTCGCGCCCTCGCGCCGCCGCGCCGCCAGGCAATCCTCCAGGGCGGCCGTCACCACCGGGGCGAGTGCGGGCCACTCGATCGTGGGGAGCGCCGGACGCCGGTTGCCGAGCACCTCGGGAAAGCGGGACACCATCTCCACGGTCACCTGGCCGTCGAGATCGAACCGCTCGGCCATGTCGCGCAGGGCCCGCACCGCCATCTCGGCCCGCTGCCAATCGATCACCGGCGCGACCATCGTCGTGTCGGGGTTGACCGTCACGCTCAGGGTCACGTGCCCGCGACCGA
>JAHEFN010000275.1 GCA_024640185.1 Gemmatimonadota bacterium
TCTCCGCACCCGACTCCGCGACACGCTCGACGGTGTGCGCGATGTCGAACGCCTCGCCGCCAGAGCCGCCGCCGGTCGCGCCAATCCCCGGGAACTGGGGGCACTGCGTGATTCGTTCGGCCGGCTCCCCTCGGTGGTGGCGGTGCTCGGGGAGTTGACCGCCCACGACGCCGCCCTGCTTCGCCATGCCGCCGACGCCCTCGACCCGCTCGAGGACCTCGCCGACGAACTCGGCCGAGCGCTGGTGGAGCGGCCACCGGTCGCCCTGGGCGACGGCCATGTGTTGGCGCCCGGCTACGACGCGACCCTCGATGAGATCCGCGACCTGCGCGACAATGGCAAGCAGGCCCTCGCCGCCATCCAGCAACGCGAACGGGAACGCACCGGGATCGGTTCGCTGAAGGTCGGCTACAACAAGGTGTTCGGGTACTTCCTCGAGGTCACCAAGGCCAACCAGGCGATGGTGCCCGACGACTACGAACGGCGTCAGACCCTCACCAACGCCGAGCGCTACGTCACCCCGGAGCTCAAGGAGTACGAGGCCAAGGTGCTCGGCGCCGAGGAACAGATCGCGGCACGGGAAGGCGAGTTGTTCACGGCGCTGCGCAGCCTGGTCGGTGCCGCGATCGAGCGGATCCAGGGGACCGCCGACCTGCTGGCTCGGCTCGATGTCCTCGCCGCCCTCGCCGAGGTGGCGATCACGGAGCAGTGGGTGCGCCCCGAACTCCACGAGGGACTGGAGCTCTCGCTCGACGCCTCGCGTCACCCGGTGATCGAGCGGATGATGCCCCGGGAGAGCTTCGTCCCCAACGATGTCCGCTTCGATCCCTCGATCCGGGTGTTGTTGGTGACGGGACCCAACATGGCCGGCAAGAGCACCATCCTCCGCCAGATCGGCCTGGTGGTGCTGCTGGCCCAGATCGGCGCGTTCGTGCCGGCCACACGGGCGAGGATCGGGGTGATCGACCGGCTCTTCACCCGGGTCGGCGCCAGCGACAACCTCGCCCGGGGCCAATCGACCTTCATGGTCGAGATGAGCGAGACCTCGGCGATCCTCCACAACGCCACGGAGCGCTCGCTGGTACTGCTCGACGAGATCGGTCGCGGCACCAGCACCTACGACGGGGTGGCCATTGCCTGGGCGGTCACCGAACACATCCATGACCGGATTGGCTGCCGGACGATGTTCGCCACGCACTACCACGAACTGATGCAGTTGCCCGAGAAGCTCCAGCATGCCCGCAACGTGAACGTTGCCGTCCGCGAGACCGATCAGGGCATCGTCTTCCTGCACCGCCTCGAGGCTGGGGGGACCGACCGGAGTTACGGTATCCATGTCGGCGAACTCGCCGGGCTTCCCGCCTCGGTCGTCGACCGAGCCAAGGAGGTCCTCACGACATTGGAGACCAACCATCGTGTCGTCGCCGGTGCGCCACCGGGAGATCCCGACCCGCTGCAGCCGACGTTGTTCGATGTCGGCGCACCGCGGAAGACACCGCCCGCGACACCAGCACCGCGCATCGACCCGCTCGGCGACCGACTCAGGGCGCTTGACCCCGACCAGATGACCCCGCTCGACGCCTTGACGGAGTTGGCCAAGTTGCGAAAGGAAGCAGCGGACGGCGACCGGTAACGGAGCCACACGCCCGCCGACACCACGGTGTTCTTTCCGATCGAAACACTCGCAATCCCTTGTGGCACAAGGGCTGGCGCACGATTGCCCCCCTCGGTATCGTCCGCGCATGGCACACCGATCCGGTCTCTATATCGTCCCCACCCACCGCTGGTACATCGAGCGCACGGTCTGGTTGATCGCCGGCTTCGTGCTCCTGCTCAGTACCGCGCTCGCCCACTGGGTTGACCCGCGCCTGATCGGACTGGTGGCCGCCACGGGGTTGGCGTCGATCCTGGTGTCGCTCACGGGATTCTGCCTCGTCGGCAACATCCTCCATCGACTGGGTTTCACACCGATGATGCATCCCGCGTCGACCGGACGATGGTACTTCATGCCCACCGATGCCTGGTACCTCGAGCGGCGGATCTACCTCGTGGTCGGCATCAACATCTCGATCGCTTCGCTGCTCTCCCTCGTCTGGACGCCATGGTGGCTGGCGTTCACCGGCTTCGTGGGAGTGGCGATGGTCTGGTTCGCCGCGACCGGGTTCTGCATCATGGCCAACGGCCTCTACTGGCTCGGCGCGGAGCCGCGGCTCGTCCCCGACCCGGCCACATCCAACCGCTGACCACCGCATGACGTGGCGATCCCGTCGCCGCGATGGACAGCCGTTGCGGGGCAGATAGGCGACCGAAACACCCGGTATTTCTGCGGCATTGCGACTCGCGCCACACTCTGGCTGCCGATAGGTTTCGTGGCAGGGACACGCCCCAGAGGGCGCGCCCGGCGAGTGGTGTCGCGTGCGACCCGGTGGTGCGAGTCCCATGGGAGTACCCGTGGAATTCGAGCGCCTGATTGAAGCCGAAGAGCGGAACGACGCCTTGCTGCGCCAGGCCGTCGAACAGGCTGCGGCCATTCGTCGGGAGGCCGAGCAGCAGGCCATCGACCGGGAAGCCTCGTTCGCCGAACGCCTGACCACGGCCACCCGCGAGGCCGACAAGGCGCTCGCCACCCGCCGCGCAGCCGAACTCTCCGCCATCGCCGAGCAGGCCCGTGAAGCCCGAGCGCGATACGCCGGAGTTTCCGAGGCCGACCTCCACCGCGCCGTCGCCGAGATGATCGAGGCACTGGTGCACGGGGAGGGTGCCCGGTGATCCTCGCCATGTCGAAGGCCCGCATCCTGGGTCCGCGCTCGCGCCTCGACGAGGTGCTGGGTGTGCTCCAAGACCTCTCGCTCCTGCACATCAGCGCCCCGCCAGACGACGGCCCCCTCGAAACGGTCAGGCTCAACGACAACCAGGAGCGGGATCGCCGCCGACTTCAGGTCGCGCTGACGAAGGTCGAGGAGTCACTCGCCGCGCTGGGGCTCGCCGACAGGATCTCGCCGCCGACGAGGAACGCGCCGGACGTCAGCCAGCTGGCGCGGTGGTCGCGGCTGGCCGGGCGACTCTGTCGCGAGACCCGACGACTCAGCACGCGGGCCGCCGAACTCGAGGAAGAGCGTGCGCTGATCCTCAAGTACGAACACTTCTTCTCGGCCTTCCGCGCCCTGATGGAACACGAGGGACGGTTGCTGAACGCCACCGCATACCATGTCCTCCTCAAGCGGGGTGATCTGGGAACGGTCCCCGCCCTGCGGAGCTCGCTCACCGAGGTCATCGCCGACGAGTTCCAGCTCTACAGCCGACCCCTGCCGACGGGAGAAACCGCGGTGCTGGTGGTGGTCTCGGCCCAGGCGGCCGCGCGGGTCGAGCAACTGCTCGCCGAGGCGCGGGTGCAGGAGATGCCGGTCCCCGAGGCGTTTGGTGGGCAATCCCTCGCCGAGGCGATTCCCCGGATGTTGGCCCGGCAACGGGAGATCCCGGGTGAGCTCGAGGCCCTTGAGGTGCGCCGGGCCGCCCTTGCGCGTGAACACGGCGCCGAGTTGGC
>JAHEFN010000276.1 GCA_024640185.1 Gemmatimonadota bacterium
CGACAGGAAACTCCAACGCGAAACGCGAGGGCAGCGGCTCGGGAGTGGGGCGCAGCCAGCCCCAGGCCGCGGCAGCCAAGGCGACCACGGCAAGAGCGGCCAGGGCGCCCCCGACCGCTCGTGAGACCCCACGGGAACCGGCCCACTGCCCTGACCCGGCCATGGTGGCAATGGTGAATCCCCGGTCGGCGAGCGCCTCCTTGAACCGCATCGCACTCTCGAACCGGTCGGCCGGCAGCTTCTCGAGCGACTTGGCCACCGCCGCCGCGACGTTCGGTGGCACGCTCTTGCGGAGCTCGGTGAGTGGCTGCGCCTCCTCGGCGATGATCTTCATGATGATCTGCTGCGCCGACCCACCGAGATGCGGCGGCTCGCCAGCCAGCATCTCATAGAGCACGCTGCCGAGCGAGTAGACGTCGCTCCGGGCGGTGATTTCCTTCTCCGCCGTCGCCTGCTCCGGCGACATGTAGTGCGGGGTGCCGAGCGAGAGCCCCGTCTCGGTCATCCGGCCACCCGCCGCCGCCGAGAGCGCCAGCGCGATCCCGAAGTCGGCCACCATCGGCCGGCCATCGTGGAGCAGGATGTTCTCCGGCTTGATGTCGCGGTGGATCACCCCGTGCCGGTGGGCATAGTCGAGCGCGTCGGCCACCTCACCCGCGATCCGGACCGCCTCCTCGATCCCCAGCTGGGTCTCGCGGTTGAGCTTGTCGCGGAGCGTCTCGCCGTCGATAAATGGCATGACATAGAAGAGGAAACCCCCGGCCTCACCCGAGTCGAAGAGCGGCAGGATGTGGGGGTGGGAGAGCGAGGCGGTGGTCTTGATCTCGACCACGAACCGCTCGGCCCCGAGCACCGCCGCCAGCTCCGGCTTGAGGACCTTGAGGGCGACCTCGCGGTCGTGCTTGAGGTCACGGGCGAGGTAGACGGTGGCCATGCCGCCCTCGCCGAGCTGCCGCTCGATGGTGTAGCGGTCGGCGAGGGCGGCGGTGAGGCGGGCGAGCGGGTCGGTCATTGCCCGCCGCCCTGCTCCGCCATCCGACGGGTGACCTCCTCGAACCAGTTGAGCACCACCACCGGCCGGATGCTCGCAGTGCCGCCATCGTTGTTGCGGAGCATCAGGAACCGCTGGCCATCTTGGGAGACATCCCACTGCCAAACCGAGGGATTGTTGACGTATGAGCTGACGTCGAAGAGCACCTCGCGCTCCCGGACCCGGATGCCATCGCCGACCTCCAGCTTGGCGGAGACCATCTTGTCGGTCTCCTCGTCGATGTAGACCAGCTCGTCGTTCCCGGCCCAGAGCGGCGCCCATCCCATCCCGGTCGAGATGAGATAGCGGCCACCATCCGCCAGGAACGGCCGAACGTACACCTGGCGCACCCCGCCATCAGTCGAACCGTACGCGATCCACTTGCCGTCCGGCGAGACGGCCCCGGCCTGCTCATCGGCTCCCGTACTGACCACCACCTTGAGGCTTCGGTCACTCCCGGTCCCAATCGCGAAGATGTCCTCGTTGTTGCGATTCGAACCGGCCTCCGTGCCGTCGAACAGGATCCAGGCACCGTCCCGGGTCCAGAAGGTCGTGTTGAAGCCACCAGTAGTGATCTCCGGAGGCAGCACCGCTTCCGGGGGCCGTGACCCGTCGGCCGGCATCCACTGCAGCATGTCTACCGTGTCCCCGAAGGTCCAGAAGGCCAGGCGATCGCCGTCCGGGGACCACGAGGGGCGGACGTTGAATCTCTTCGAGGTCATCTGCGTGAGGGTCTCGGCCGCGCGGTCATAGATGACGATGTGGGTCCCATCATCGGTCACCGCCCCCAGGGCGATCCGGTCACGGCTCGGGGACCATCGCGGAGTGTCATAATCGCCCGGCGGCAGCGGCAGGGGCGACTCCACGCCCGACCGTTCGACCTCGACGACCGTCCGCCCGCTGCGGCCCCACGCGGGTTGGTACATCATCGCGCCTGCACTGTCGGCGATCGCCAGTCGCGCGGCGTTGATCGATCCGAGCTGGACGCCGGCGAGCAGGGGAACGGGATCCCCGGACACCTCGAGGCGCCCGAGGTCGAATGCGACGGCGAAGACCCCACCGTCCGAGGTGACGTACACGAGGTGCCCGGTCCGGAGGTACCAGCCCCGCACGCCGCCGGGGATCAGGAGGGTGACCTTCCCGCTGTCGAGGTCGAGGACCGCCAGGGACGGGTCGTTGCACGCGTTCTGGCAGTACTCGACCAGCGCCGCCTCGCTGCCCGGGAGCATCGAGGGCCAGAATGCCGCGCCGCGGCCGGAATCCGCCAGCGGAACCACCGCGTCGTTTCCGCCGGCTCCCGAGACGCGACGGAGCTGAAAGTCCAGGCCGTTGAACACGATCGTGTTGTCGTCTCCCCACGACCCGCCGGCCCGCCCGCCACCGACCGTCTCTGCCAAAATGATCGGCGCGCCCCCGGTGACCGGCACCTTCTTCAATTGGTCGGTGCGGTCCGAGGTGAATGCCACCCACCGACCGTCGGGCGAGAAGAACGGCGAGATCCCGCCCTCGGTGCCGGGCAGGGGCGCCCCCTCGAGCTGGTCGATCGAACGCAGGTAGATCCGCGGGGCGCCCGACACCGAGTCGAGCGCCGAGTAGGCGATCCTGGTCCCATCGGGCGAGAGGGCAAACTGGGCGTCCTCGTCGCGCTGCAGGTTGAGTCGCTGCCCCTCCGGCAGGGTCAGCTCGAACCGGACCACCGGGGAGGCAGGGTTGTCGTCTCGGAGGAGCATCGCTCCGAGCGCCAGGGCCACCACGCCAAACACCGCGGCGGCCACCCATGGCAGGCGGCGTGCTGCCCCCGTCGATGCCTGCGCCACTCCGGCAGCCCCGGTCAACCCGGCGATCGTGAAGCTGGGGTTCGTGAGGGCAGCGGCGAACGCCGCCGCACTCTCAAACCGGTCCGCCGGCAGCTTCTCGAGCGACTTGGCCACGGCGGCCGCGACGTTCGGCGGCACCGCCTTGCGGAGGGCCGTGACCGGTTGGACTTGCTCGGCGATGATCTTCATGATGATCTGCTGTGCCGAGCCGCCAAGGTGGGGCGGCTCTCCGGCGAGCATCTCATAGAGCACGCTGCCGAGCGAATAGACGTCGCTCCGGGCGCTGATCTCCTTTTCGGCCGTCGCCTGCTCGGGCGACATGTAGTGCGGCGTCCCGAGCGACATCCCCGTCTCGGTCATCCGACCGCCGGCGGCGGCCGACAGCGCCAAGGCGATCCCGAAGTCGGCCACCATCGGCCGGCCGTTGGCCAGCAGGATGTTCTCCGGCTTGATGTCGCGGTGGACCACCCCGTTCTGGTGGGCGTAGTGCAGCGCGTCGGCCACCTCGGTGGCGATCCGCACCGCCTCGTCGATCCCGAACTGGGTCTCGCGGTTGAGCTTGTCGCGCAGCGTCTCGCCGTCGATGAACGGCATCACGTAGTAGAGGAAGCCGTCGGCCTCGCCGCTGTCGAAAAGCGGCAGGATATGGGGGTGCTGCAGCGCGGCGGTCGTCTTGATCTCGACCACGAACCGCTC
>JAHEFN010000040.1 GCA_024640185.1 Gemmatimonadota bacterium
GTTCGGGTGACCGTCGACGAGAACAACAATCGGCGACAGGAGCTCCGTGATCCGTGGGACACCGTCCGGGTGGGGGTCGGCCGCGATTCAGTGGGTGAAGTCTGGGCGTTCTTGCGCGACACGATGCCGCCGCGACTCGAGCAGAACGGGATCACCCGCAGCGATTCGTTCGCCATCCTGCTCCGGTTCAACCAGCCGATCGACCCGGGGCTGCAGCTCGGCGACTCGGCCGTCACCCTGCGACTGTTGCCGGACTCCACCGTCGTGCGCACCTTCACCGCACTCCCCCGGGCCGCCCACGACTCGTTGTATCTCCCGATCGACTCGGCGCGGCGCGCCCAGGCCCGCGAGGCCGCCGACACCGCGGCACCGGCCGCCGCAGCGGACACCCTTCCACCGCCCCAAGCTGACAGCGGAGCGGCCGCACCAGCCCGACCCGCAGGGAGGGCCCAGCCACCGGTCGACACCCTGCCGCCCGACGTTCCCCTGGAACCCCGACCTCCCCTCGCCTCCACGGTGGTCATTCGCGTGGCGCAGCCCTTGATCCCGGGCGCTCGCTACCTGGTGACCATTCGGGGTGTTCGGACCGCCGGTGGAGCGGTGGCCGACTCCGTGATCGGCCAACTTCAGGTGCCCGAGCCACCGAAGCCCGCGGCACCTGACTCCACCGCCCTGCCCGGGGATTCGACCGCCGCCCCGGCGAATGACAACGTATCGACGGTGGACACCGTCCCCTCGCCGGTCCGACGCCGGTGACCCGAGCGGTCTTCCTCGATCGCGATGGCACCCTGATTGACGATCCCGGCTTCCTTGCCGACCCGGCCGGGGTGCTGATCCTGCCGGGGGTGCTCGATGCGCTCCATCGACTTCAGGTGGCGGGGATCCGGCGGGTGGTCATCACCAACCAGTCGGGCATCGGGCGCGGACTCCTCACCCCCACCGAGGTCGGCGCGGTCCACGCCGAGATCGACCGACAATGCGCCGTCGCCGGCGTCTCGCTGGATGGCTGGTTCCACTGCCCCCACCGACCGGAGGATGGCTGCACCTGTCGCAAGCCGGGCACGTTGCTGCACACCCGGGCCGCGGCGTCGCTCGACATCGACCTGGCTGCCAGCTGGTGCGTCGGCGATCGCCTCGGTGACGTGGCCGCCGCGGCGGCGATCGGTGCACGCGCCATCCTGGTGCGGACGGGGGATGGCCGGGATCACGAGTCAGCCGTCCGCGATCAGGGCATCCCCGTCGTGGATGACCTTGCCGCAGCGGTCGACCTGATCCTCAGCGCCCCAGCCACCACGTAGACCGACCCCTCGTCGACCGCACACCGTCCTTCACCCCGCTCGGCGGCCACCAGTGCGATCATGACCATGGCGACCAGGGTGGGCAGCATGGCCACCATTGGCGGACGCCTCGTGCGCACTTGAGCATCCGACGCCCGGCGCCGACGGTCGGGTGCACAAACCAGCCACCTGTCACCAACGGAACGGCGTGGCGGGAGATCCTGACCGTCAACCCCGGATTCGCCGCTCCGACCGGCCGGAGCAACCGGCACCACGTCGGGAGGGCGGCCCGGTTATTTTCCCGCCCTGTGACTTATCGCGTGGCAGTGGCGGTGTCGGGCCGGGGGAGCAACCTGGTGGCCCTGGGCGATGCGCTGGCCCCCGATCCGGGGGTGGCGATCGCCGTGGTGATCAGTGACCGCGATGCCGCGGCACTCGAGGCCGCTGGGGAGCGTGGCTGGCCGACCCACCGGCTGGTGGACCACACCGACGGCACCGAGTGGCTGGCGGCCCTCGAGGCGGCGGAGGCCGATCTCGTGGTGTTGGCTGGCTACCTCAGGCTGGTACCGGCCGATGTGGTCCGCCGGTATCGGGGACGGATCATCAACATCCATCCCGCGTTGTTGCCGAAGCATGGCGGCGCAGGGATGTATGGCCTGCGGGTGCACCGGGCGGTGCTCGAGGCCGGGGAGCGCGAGAGCGGGGCGACCGTCCATCTGGTCGACGAGGAGTACGACCGAGGGACGATCCTCGCCCAGGGTCGCGTCGAGGTGAAGGCCGGTGACACACCCGAGCGACTCGCCCAACGGATCCTGACGGTCGAACACCGGTTGTTGCCAGCGGCGGTCCGTGCTGCAGCCACGTCGGGCACCCCGGTGCCCTTTGCCTTCACCTGACGGCCACCGCGCCGTCGCCGAGAGAGTGACCGAGATGCCGAGAGCCCTGTTGTCGGTGAGTGACAAGCGCGGGATTGTCGCCTTCGCGACCTCCCTGACCCGACTCGGATGGGAAATCGTGTCGACGGGAGGCACGGCGCGACTGCTGCACGAGGAGGGCGTGGCGGTGACCCCGGTCGATCAGGTGACCGGCTTCCCCGAGATTCTCGACGGCCGCGTGAAGACCCTCCATCCCGCGGTCCACGCCGGCTTGCTGGCCCGACCCGATCACGACGAGCACCTCCGGCAACTCAACGAACACCACCTCGAGCCGTTCGCCCTCGTCGCGGTCAACCTCTATCCCTTCCGGGAGACGATCGCCGACCCCGAGGTCTCCCGAGAGAATGCGATCGAGAACATCGACATCGGTGGCCCCTCGATGTTGCGCTCGGCGGCCAAGAACCATGAGAACGTCCTGCCGGTGATCGATCCCCGTGACTATGACCGGGTCATCGCCCTGATCAAGGGGGGCGAGATTCCGCTCGAGGTCCGTCAGGAGTTCGCCGCCAAGGTCTTCACCCTGACCGCTGACTATGACAACGCCATCGCCGGCTACCTGACCGCCGCAACCGACGCACTGCCAGCTCGGGTGACCCTCGCGATGGAACGGCACCAAGTGCTCCGCTACGGCGAGAACCCCAACCAGCGGGCCGGACTCTACACCTCCGAGGAACCGCGCGGCATCGGGGACCTGACGCAGCGCCAGGGGAAGGAACTCTCCTTCAACAACCTGCTCGACATCGATGCCGCGATGCTGGCCGTGGCTGGGTGGAAGAACCTGGTCGCCTGCGCGGTCATCAAACACACCACACCCTGCGGGCTGGCCGTGGCGGCGACGCCCGCCGAGGCGTTTGACCGGGCACGGGCCACCGACCCCACCTCCGCCTTCGGCTCGGTGGTGGCGTTCAACACCGTCGTGGACGAATCGGTCGCCGAGGCGATGCGCGACCTCTTTGTCGAGGTGGTCGTCGCCCCGGCCTTCCACGCCGCTGCGCTGGCGATCTTTGCCGCCAAGAAGAACCTGCGGGTGGTCGAACTGCCGGTGCCCTCCGGTCATGGCCACCTCGATTGGAAGCGGATCCGGGGCGGCTTCCTCATCCAGGACGCCTTCAGCTTCGATCCCACCGAGACGGCCTGGCGTGTGGCCACCAGTCGCCAGCCGACCGAGCGCGAGTACGAGGACCTGCGGTTCGCATGGGCCGCGTGCAGCACCGTCAAGTCGAATGCGATCCTGATCGCCCGCGACCACCGGGCGATCGGTATCGGCGCCGGACAGATGTCGCGTGTTGATGCCTCCTTCCTGGCCGTCCACAAGGCACGGCAGGCCGGCCACGATCCGGCCGGTGCGGTGCTGGCCTCGGACGGCTTCTTTCCCTTCGCCGATGGGGTGGAGGAGGCCGCCAAGGCCGGCATCACGGCGATCATCCAACCCGGTGGATCGGTGCGCGATGCCGAGGTGACGGCCGCGGCCGATCGACTCGGGATGGCGATGATCATGACCGGCCAACGGATGTTCCGACATTAGGGCACCCCAACGATCTGCCCCGCAGACCATCAGATGGAGTCACGCGTGACCACAGACCACCGGTCCCCGCCGCCCTACATGTGGGCGGCCCTCACCGGCGCCATCGTCCTGGCGATCTACTACGCCACCCTGGCCCCGACCACGGCGTTCTGGGACACCTCGGAGTACATCGCGGCCGCCAAGGTCCTCGGGATTCCGCACCCGCCGGGCAACCCGTTGTTCACGCTGATGGCCCATGTCTGGGGGCTGCTGCCGCTCGCCGCGGAGTACGCCGCGCGGATCAATCTCTTCGCGGCCTTCACCTCCGCCGCCGGAGCCGGGCTCTGGTTCCTGGTCGCCGAGCGGTGGACCCGGGCGATCCTCCCGGCACGGGGACCGCGCTTCGCGGCCGCCTTCGCCGGAGTGCTCTCGGGCGCCACCGCCTGGACGGTCTGGAACCAGTCGACCGTCAACGAGAAGGTCTACACTGTCTCGTTGCTCTCGATCGCCTTGATCGTCTGGTGCGTGGTGCGCTGGGCCGATGAACCCGAAGGCGACCGCCGGGATCGCTGGTTGGTGGCCTCGGTCTATCTCCTGGCGCTGACCTCCACCAACCACCAGATGGGGATCCTGGCCGCCCCGGTGGTGGCCGTCTACATCCTGGCCACCGACTGGCGTGTCCTGCTCAAGCCGAAATTGCTGCTGGCCTTCGCCGCCGTGGCGGTGGTGGGTCTCTCGATCAACTATGTCTACCTGCCGATCCGAGCGGGACAGTACCCGGCCATCAACGAGGGCGAACCGGAGGGGTTCTTCTCGCAGGCACTGATGGACGTGCTCAACCGGGTCCAGTACGCCAAGCCCCCGCTGTCGCAGCGGATTCCCAGCGTGATCGACCAGTACGGCAACTATTGGCAGTACTGGGGCTGGCAGTGGGGCCGTGACCTCGGCCCGATGCGGGCGCTGGCCACCGGCCTCTTCACCGCCTTGGGACTGGGCGGACTCTGGACACTGCTCCGCCGGGATCGCCGTGCCGGACTGGCGGCGGGCGCCCTGTTGCTGACGTTGACGGTCATCCTGGTCTACTACCTGAACTTCAAGTTCGGGTACTCGTATCGTGCCGGTGACCCCGCGATCACCAATCAGATGCGGGAGGTCCGCGAGCGCGACTACTTCTTCATCGCCTCGTTCGCCTTCTCCGGGGTCCTCATTGCCGCGGGACTTGCCGCACTGATCCGCGGCATCGGTGACTGGCTCGGCGATCGGGTCCCCGATGCCAGGCGGTACCTCGCGGCGACCCCGGTCGTCGCGGTCGCCCTGTTGCCGCTGCTCGGCAACCGCGTGACGGCGTCGCGTGCCCATGAGACCCTCGCCCGCGACTTCGCCATCGACATTCTCGAGTCGATCGAACCATACGGCATCCTGATCACGGCCGGGGACAACGACACCTTCCCACTCTGGTTCGCCCAGGAGGTGCTGGGTGTGCGGCGTGACGTGACCCTCGCCAACCTGTCACTGATGAACACCGACTGGCACCTGCGACAGCTGCGGCGCCGCGAACTCCCCGACTTTGATCCGGCCACCGCCGCGTCGATCTGGCGGCCGGCAACCGACGCCGCCGGGGAGACCCTGGACGAGAACCCCGTCGGCGGCTGGGTGCGACCCACCGACCCGGTCTTCCAACTCTCCCTCGGCCAGCTCGACTCGCTCCCGGAGATCTCCCAGGCGCCCGAGGGGCCACGGATGATCGACTCCCTGGTGATCCAGTTTGGCGAGGAGTACCTCACCAAGAGTGACATCGCGACCTTCCTGCTCATCCGCGACAATCTCGGGCGTCGGCCGATCTACTTCTCCTGGAGTGATGGCGGGTATCCCGACACCATGTTGGGGCTCACCCCCTACCTGCTCTCGCAGGGCATGGTCCGGAAGCTCTCGCCGACCCTGATCGCCCCCGATGGCGACCGGATCGTCTTCGATCAGGGGATGGGCTTCGTCGATGTGCCGCGGACCCGCATCCTGCTCGAGAATCTCTATCGGAAGGATGCAGCAACGTGGCAGCGGCCGCGCGGCTGGGTCGACGAGCCGTCGATGTCGATTCTGCAGCTCTACTACCTGGTCTACGGTGGCTACGCCGACATGTTGAAGTCGCAGGGGGATACCGCCGCCGCGATGGCGCCCGACAGCATCGCGGAACTGGTCAGGCGGAACTTCCGCTAGCCGCTTCCGGCGGGGTGGACGGGTCGACGGCAGGCGCGACCATCCCCCCG
Source organism: Gemmatimonadota bacterium (assembly GCA_024640185.1). Lineage (GTDB taxonomy): Bacteria > Gemmatimonadota > Gemmatimonadetes > Gemmatimonadales > GWC2-71-9 > Palsa-1233. The sequence continues at coordinate 5,981 of JAHEFN010000040.1, forward strand.
CCGAGCGCACCGGCGGAGACCAGTCCGCGCCGGAAGAGGATCGGCCCGAGGATGCCGTTGACCGCGATGATCGCCAGCAGCAGTGCACGCATCGAGCCGGCGACCTCGGGATAGGCCTCTGCGACGATCGCCACCAGGCCGATGGCGACGCCGGCTTGGGCCACCAACCCCTGCCAGAGTGCGGTGCGTTGGGGATCGGTGAGCCCGAGTCCGCGTGCCCCAAACCGCACCCCGACCGCGAGGGCACCGGTCCGAACCAGGACGATCGGTACCACCACCAGGCTGAGGGAGATGGCGGCGGGCACATCGATCGCGACGCCGGCCAGGGCAAAGAACACCACGAAGACCGGGGCGGCCGCCCGTTCCATCGCGTGCCGCAACTGGGCCCCGCCATCATCCCGGGCGGCGTTGACCGCCACGAAGCCCGCCACCAACAGCGTGATCAGCACCTCCACGTGGAGCAGCGAGGCCACCTCCTGCCCCAGCATCGCCGCGAGCAGGGCGAAGACGAAGCGGTCTTCGCGCACCACGCGCAGCGCCAGCGCGACCCCGGCGCCCAGTGCGGCCCCGATCGGGACCGAGCCGGCGATCTCCCAAATGATGATCCCGACCCCGCCACTGGGCGCATCGGTTCCCGGGAGCAGGCGCTGCACCAGCCCCAGCAGCAGCGAAAAGAGGAGGACCACGACCACCTCGGAGAGCAACACCACGGCCAGGGTGGCGCGCGCCGCCGGGCCACTCGCCCTGGTTTCGGTGAGGATCGCCATGACGATGGCCGGGGAGTGCATCACGGCGATCAGCGAGAAGAGCAGGGCAAAGAGGATCGCCCGCTGCAAATCGGCATCGGCGAGGAACGGAATCCACTGCCGGAGTGCCATCGCCGTCGCGAAGATCGCCACCGTGGCAATCCCGAGCTCGACCACCGTCAGCCGCAACAGCGCCGACCCGCGGGAACGGATCTCCTCGATGTCGAGCTCCGCACCTGCCAGGAAGGCAATCAAGGCGATGGCGAGTCCGCTCACTGGCGCCAGCGTCTCCGCCGCCTGCACCGTGACCGAACCGAGCACCGTCGGACCGGCGAGCACACCGGCGATCAGGTAGCCGATGATCTTGGGCTGGCGCATCCGGGCGACCAGCTCGCCGGCGGCATACGCCGCGAGAATGAGGAAGCCGAACGTCAGCAAGGCATCCGCGGCACCACCGGCGCGGCCCAGTGGCTCGATCAACCCCATGGCGCCGAAGAGCAGGGCGAGAACGATCAGGCGACGCATGGCTCAGCCTCCCCCTTCGGCCGGGGTGGGGAGGGCGATCACCTCGGGGAGCGAGGCGACCACGCCGCGCGCCAGGCGTGCGGAAAAGATGTCGGTCAGCAGGACCGAGCAGAGCGCCGCCGTGAAGACCATGTCGGCCAGGATGGCGGTCGGCGAGAGCAGGTAGTCGAGCCCCAGCGCGATGGCGAGCCCACCCTGCCCCATCAGGGCGAATCCCCAGCGTCCCCCGAAGACCTCCGCGACCCCGTTGGCCTTGGCGGCGAGGAAGCCACCGCCGACCTTGCCGACCAGTCGGAAGGCCAGAAAGCCCAGCACCGGGACGAAGACGTCGCTGGCGCTCGGGGTCCAGAGCGCACCGGCACTCACCAGCATCAGGAAATAGAGTGGACGATCCACCTTGTCGACCAACTCCCCGACGAGGTCCCGCTGCCGGGTGGTATTGACCAGGATGGCACCGAGCAGGAAGCCCGGGAGCAGGGCACTCATCCCGACGTAGTTCGCGGCACCGGTGGTGAGGATCACCGCGCCCGAGACCGCGATGAAGAGCCGGTCGGGCGAGCGTTCGTCGCCGAGGAAGAGATGGAAGAGCCAGCCGCCGACGAGACCGACCGCCATGGCGATGACCAGCCACTCCGTCGGGGTTGGCTCCCGCACCAGCGCCCCGATCGGCTGGTGGAAGATCGCCAGGGCGACGGCAATCATCACCACGGCGACCAAGGCGTCGATCCCCGCCGCGACCTCGAGTTGTCGAACGGCGAGGTTGCGGCGGCCGAGGCTCTTTGCCGCGATCCGAGCGCCCGTCAGTGATGAGGCGACGGCAATCGCGGCCATCACCGCCGCGGGGAGGGCGGCGCGCACCGGGGAGAGGAGCCCGGCCCCCGCGAGGTAGAGCCAGGCAAAGCCCCCCACCAGCACGGCGGTGAACAACGACTGGATGAACGCCATCCGATAGAGCAGTCCCGGCGTTCGGGTCAGCACCGGCAACCAGAACCGGAATCCCACCGCCGCCCCCATCCAGCCGAGGGCCAGGGTGAAGAAGGGGGCCAGGGCCTCGAGCTGGGTCTCGCCGATGAGGGCCGTGGCCCGTGGGCCAAGGAGCAGGCCGAGGACCAGGTACTCCGCCCCCGAGACCACCAGCGCGTGACGCGCCAGCCAGTCAACGGCGAAGCGCGCCGCGAGGTATCCGAGGACCGCAAGGAGGATGAGGAGCATGAGGGATGGCGAAAGCTACAGCAGGCCGCTGGGAAGGGCGATAGGGGTGTCCGGTGGTCTCGCCCCGCGGTAGCTTGCCGTCCGTACCCCACCGGAGCTCCCGACATGTCCCGACGACTGCTTCTCCTGCCGATCGCCATCATCCTTCCGCTGATGCTGCCGGCCCAGACCGTCACCGAGCAGACCTCGGGCGTCGGGGCCCTCCTGCAAGCCGTGAGCGCGGTCAGCGAACAAGTGGTCTGGGTGAGCGGGCACGACGGCACCGTCCTGCGGACACTCGACGGGGGAAGAAGCTGGCAACGGCGGCCGGTCCCGGGCGCCGACACCCTCGAATTTCGCGACATCGAGGCCCGCGATACCCAGCGAGCGTGGGCGCTCAGCAGTGGCACCGGATCGCGCTCCGCGATCTTCATGACCGCCGATGGCGGGGCGACCTGGACCCGACAGTTCCACAACGTCGACCCCGCCGCCTTCTACGACTGCCTCGCCTTCTTTGATGACCGGATCGGGGTCGCCTACAGCGACGCCACCGAGGGCCGCACCAACATCCTCCGTACCACCGACGGCGGGGCGCACTGGACGCTCCTCCCTCCAGAGGCGGTGCCGGCCCCGCTCGAGGGTGAGGGAGCCTTCGCCGCGAGCGGGGGCTGTGTCACGGCCATCGATGCGCGGCATGGTTTCATGGCGCTCGGCGGCCCCGGAGCCCGGTTCCTGCGCAGTGATGATGCCGGTGCCACTTGGTCGGCCCATGACACCCCGGTCGTGCGTGGCTCATCTGCCGGACTCTCTGCGGCGGCATTCCGCGACCCCCTCCACGGCATGGCCGTCGGTGGTGAGATGGCCGACTACCGACGCGACAGCTCGAGTGCTGCGGTGGCCGTCACCGCTGATGGTGGCCAGAGCTGGGTGCTCCGTCAGCGGCCGGGGCGGCCCGGCACCCCCTTTGGGGTCACGTGGCTGCAGGGTGCCGACCACGGGACGGCGCTGATTGCCTCACCCGGTGGGCTGCACCTCACCACCGACGGCGCGGCAACCTGGCGGACGCTCGACGACCGGAATTTCTGGAGTGTGGGGGGGGCCGGCCGCACCGCCTGGGCGGTGGGTGCCGGCGGGACCATCCTGCGGGTCAGCGCCGCAGACTAGGGCTGACGGGCGGCGAACCGCCGTCCGACGACGATCATAGCAACCAGCAGCAGCGAACCGGCGGCTGCGATCGGATCGCCGAAGTGGATCCGGAGTGCCAGCCAGCCGGAGGCGATACCCAGCGTCATCGCCGTGACCGGCACACCCACTCCGAGGAACTCCTTGAACGAGATCTTGGTCCCCTGCCTCGCCGCAAGGTCGAGGGTCGTGACATTCGCCGAGGCGCCGATCGGCGTGAAGTTGCCACCGAGGCAGGCACCGAGTGCCAAGGCCCACCAGAGCACCCCCGTCTCACCCGGCAGGGTCGTGATCATCTCACCGACGATCGGGATGCTCACCGCCACGAACGGGATGTTGTCGATCAACCCCGACGCGATGCCGGCGACGAAGAGGATCAGCATGGCACCAAACAGCAGGGTGCCCTCGGTGCCGAGTCCCAAGGTGGCGCTGCCGGAGAGGATCACACCCTCGAGGCCCTGGGCAAGCGAGCCGATCAAGCCGGTGTCGACCGCCGCACCGACGGTGATGAACAACAGCGCGAAGAAGACCAGCGTCGGCCACTCGATGTCGTTCTCGATGACCTCGAGGATCCCGTGCTGGCGTTCCGCGTCCGATGGCCGGTGGACACGCAGGTAGAAGACGTCCTGCAGCAGGAGGGCCGCCGCGGCACCGATGGTCGCGGGGACCGCGGCCGGCATGCCGGTGAAGCCGTGGGTGAGGAACCCCACCAGGATGCCACCACCGATCCATGCCATGCCACGCAGCAGGCGGGGGTCGGTGATCTCCGGGACGGCCTCGTCGGCCACGTCCTGCCGCGACGCCGTCAACGCCTCGCCGAACCGGCGACGCATCATGATGTCGAGGATCACCATCATCAGGATCACCGGCGGCGTGAGGGTCACCAGGAAGTCGAGGAACGACAGTCCGGCAAACGACCCGACCATGATGTTGGGGGGATCACCGATCAGGGTCGCCGAGCCACCGATGTTCGAGGCCATCACGATCGGGAGCAGCAGCGCCCGAGGGTCGATGTGGAGTCGCCGGCTGATGCCCATGGCGATCGGCGCCATGAAGATGACCGTGGTCACGTTGTCGAGGAATGCCGAGGCGATGCCCGTGAGCCAGATCAGCAGGGTCATGATCACCAGCGGCTGCGCCGTTCGTCCCACCAGCAACCGACCGACCGCCCAACCGAAGACCCCCGTTGCCTTCAGGACGCCAACCACCGCCATCATCCCCGCGAGCAGCAGCAGCACATTCAAGTCGAGGTGGCGAACCGCGCCGTCGAGGGTGACCAGGTGCCATGGCGTGAGGTAGGTCACCGCCCACAGGGTCGAAACCGCCAGCAGCGCCAGCAACACGCGGTGGGACTTCTCCCGGGTGAGCAACACGAACAGCATCACAAGGACAATGCCGACGATCAGCTGGGAGACGGGGTCCGTGGTCGAGAGGAGGGCTTCTTCGTGCACGGCACCAAGATATCGGGGTCGCGATCAGGGAGGGAGAGGGGTGTGGAAATTCGCCTCCAGGTGGGGTCCGTGTGGCGCCGGCCCGGCCCGGCGTCACCCCCGGGCCGGCGGCTCCCCCAGAGGCCGATGGCGGCGACTCCCTCGCCAGACCACGGGCGGTGGCGCTACGTTTCCACGCTTGGGCGCGGTGGCAGAGTGGTTGAATGCACCGGTCTTGAAAACCGGCGGCCCTTCACGGGGCTCGTGAGTTCGAATCTCACCCGCGCCGTGGATTCGTCCTTGTCCCCCTATCTGGAAGGTCCGATGCGCAAGGCAGCATGTCTCCTCCTCCCCCTCCTCGCCGCGCCACTGGCCGCCCAGGACTTCGAGGGCACCGTCACGATGCAGATGGCCAATCAGGGCATCGGCGCGGCCGACGTGACGGTCTCCATCAAGGGTCAGATGGCCGCCTATGCGATCACCCTGCCGTCGGGACCCACGGCGGGCCTCACCATGCGGATGATCATGAACGGCACCACCAAGAAGATCACCATGCTCATGCCAGCGATGCCCGGGATGCCGCTACCCGCCGGGAGCAAGGGGATCAAGATGGTCACCGACATCGGTGATGCTGCCGCGGCGGCCGGCAAGGCGGGCGCCGACGCGAAGGTCACCGCACTCGGCACCTCGCAGACCATCGCCGGGGTGAGGTGTGACGACTATGCGGTCGACAACGACGGCCAGCGCATGAACATGTGCGTCGCCTCGAGCATGGGGTCCTTCCGAATGCCGTCGATGGGCGGTCCTGGCGGGGGGCAGCCGCCACCGGCCTGGGCCCGGGTCTTCGGCGACAAGCCGATGTTCCCGCTCAAGGTCTGGTCCGATGGTGAGGGCATCGCGATGGAGGTGACGGCCATCACGCGCGGCAGCGTGCCTGCCGCCGCCTTCGACGACAACGCCAAGGGCTATGTCGACATGTCTGCCATGATCAACATGCGGAGGAACAACTGATGCGGGCGACCACCCAGCGACTTCTCGCCGCGGCACTCGCCCCGGCCCTGCTCCTCTCCCTGCCAGTGGGCAGCCTCGCAGCCCAGCAAGGGACGGCCGTCTGGCAGGTGCGCATGCAGCTGCCCGACTCCATCTCCGCCCAGACCGGCGGGATGTCGACGATCGACACCCGGTTCACCGCTGCTGCCGACGGCAACATGGCAGGGTTCCAGGTCGACTTCGGCCCGGAGATGAGCCTCACCGGCCCGATGCCAATCGACCTCAGCCAGATTCGGATCCAGGCCGTCATGAATGCCGCCACCGATTCGGTGGCCATCGGGATCGTGCTGCCGCCCGAGATCGCGGCGATGGCCGGCGGGGGCATCGGCTTCCGACTCGACTTCGCCATGCCGACGCCGGACGCCATCGGG